>JAUYHT010000002.1:300000-418565 GCA_030688545.1 Candidatus Diapherotrites archaeon
AAGAAATAGGGGTTGGCGATAACGTGGGGAATTAGGGGAGAATGGAAATTAGAGGGAATGGAGGAGAAAATGGAAGTCCAACCAAAATCCAAAAGGGAGAGGTCTTACTCACGGCTGAAGGTTGGGAATCCCCACCCAGTACCGCTCCCCATCATTAGCACAGTAATCGGGGGAGGAGGGGCATTTCACACTCGTGGGGGCGCCGCAATTGGTGGGAGAATATCTATATTGGACGCTCCGGTCGAGCGGGTCACCCGTATTGGGGGTTGTTTGCGTGGGGGGAAGATGAATCTGCGTTCCCACGGGATAAGGAATACCTAATTGCAAATAGGCCCCCACTTGGGGAGAATTTGAATATAGGGGGCACAATCCCAAAACATTCTGTGAATTGGGAATATTTCCGGCGCGCTCTTGTAAGGTATAGGTGCCCCCGCGCCCCAGGGGGTTGCCGGTGGCTACACAGGCATTTCCAACGAGCGTGGATGAATTGGTGCCCATTCCATAGGCCGCGTGCTCCTCTTTCACCAAATCGATGAGTTTGTCGCGGTTCCAGAAAATGGTGGTTGAATCCCCCTCAGATGAGATACATGTCCAATCCTGCGCGAGCAGGGCAAGCATGCCCTGGAAGCTCTGGGCCTTGGCCCATTCGGACTCCAATACTGCGTCCCCGGCATCCAACGCCCCGGTGGATTGGCCCTGATTCTGGAGAACAGTATTCATGGTGAGGATGCTCCCAATCTCGCGGGAGGGATTATCATTCAACCCCAGCACAATGGAATAATCCTTCCCGGCGGGCCGATAAAAAGCGCCCGCGAGGAAGGACTCATTGGAGATTCCTGAAGGCGAGGTGAAACCAAATAATTGAGTGGCGTTCAAGGGGGCGCGATATCCTGTAACGGTGGATGGAGGATTATAATCCCCCACAATGGAGGAAGCAAACGGATTTCCACCCCCATCCACGCACAATGCGCACGCGGAGGACGAACACCCATACGCCGGCTGCTTGATCAGGGACGCGATGGGCTTCCAGGCGGACAACGGATTTGTCCCTTGATTGGGATGAGAAATATAGGCCGATGTTCCCGTTGAAAAATCAGTCTCCTGGATCCCATAAAACACACTTCCTTGACCGAAGGGATTGGAGCCCCAGTCCAGGATGACGGGGGCGGGAAGGGTGGGCGCCAGGTAAAGGGTATTGGTTGTATTATCGATGCGCGCCAATTCCCCCGGCGCAGTGGCATTGGTGGCCACGAAATCAGTGGCCACGCGCACCTCGAATGTTTTCAATGCGGTTGTTCCGGGCGATGAGGGATAGGTGCGAAGGGGGTAAGAGGAGGTGCCCACTAAATCGACGACGCCCCCTGAAAAGGTGGTACCATACCCCTCGCGGTGAAACAGCTGCGTGGACTCATCCCACCCGATTAATCCATCAAGGGGCATGGCATACAAGGGCGAATCCACGCTCATCCCGGAGGAGGCGGCTAATAGGTCCAGATAAATGGTAATGCGGGCCGCGGGAGTATTAGCGATGAAAAAAGTGCCCACATCCGAATCCCATTGGATATCCATACGAACGCGGTACAACCCAGAGGTGGGAAGAACATTCACGTTAGGATCACCATTTACCACGATGGCCATCCTGTCATTGGAGGGATTCACATAGTCCTTCCACGCCCCCGCTCCTAGCAAGGCATTCTTGAACCACGAGGGGGCGTCCGCGAAACTGCTGTTGGCATAGTAGTCGACGAAATCCTGACGAAGATCCGAAGGAAAGGCATCCTCCATAAGATAAGCATCGAAATTCATCCAGAAAGGGATCTGCGCCACCTGCTGGGAGTTCGCGGTGGGGGCATACGCATTTTCCACCTCATGGAGTTTCTTCACGGCGGACAAAAGGAACTGCGATCCGTCGCAGAAAATACCATTGGATGTTGACACATCAGATGCCCGGTCGCACGCGCGGATATCCACATCATTCCAATCCCAATCCAACAGGATGCGGGGCAACGCCCTCACTCCCGAATCGCCAACCACATCATTTTCCCCAATGCACGCATTGGGGGGGAGGGATGAGAGCTTGACCGCGATGCGCTGGGAGGACCTATCGAAGGCATGCTGGAGCAGGCGCTTGGCAATCTTGTTATAGGAGGCCTGCTCCCACGCATGAACATTATTTGACGTGTCAACCCTCTCAGAGAAATCAAAGGCCTCCACAAAACCCTGGGTGCTCGCCGCGAAATAATCCATGAGGGCAATGGCATCACTCCGGTTAGGGTCGCCGGTGTCCAACCCATGGGGATTGGACTCGAGGGGGGTCATGTACCACACCACTCCTTTCACTCCATTAGCATTCAAGCGCGCGGCCGCGGCATTCACCAATGGTAACTCCCGAGTGGAATCCCACTCCGAGGGGCGTTGATTATTGGAAAGGCCGGAGGGTTTGTTGTCCGTGATAATCAGGAGAAGTTTGGATTGCTGGGATTGGGTGAAAAAGGAATCCTGGGCCGCATGTTCAGCGGCTAGGGCCCAACTCTCGGTGGGATCACCTGAAACAGGTGGGGAAAATGAAAGAATGCGCGTGGCATTTGGGGGAAGGATTCCCTCACACGGAATGGACGCCCCGCTGGAAGCCCCGGTGAACGAGGAGGGGGCATTCATGAGGAAGACTTGTAAATCAACGGTTTTTCCGGAGTAATAGCGCATCCCTTTCTGCAGATTAGCGATGGCCCGGCAGATCCCATCCACTCCATTGGGAGAATGCGCGGCGACTTTAGCCAATACGGAAGGAGATGCATCCACCACCACGCCCAGACGCACATTGGTTTGAGGGGAGGACAGCCCCGCATAATCCGTGAGGGTGAGGATTCCATATTTTTCTCCCTGCATCCCCAAATTTTCAACTATGACATTTTGTTCAGCCGCCGGATCATCAAATCCAACGTATTGAGCAAACACATCCCCGTCCTTCACGAACGCTCGCACCCCCGGATGATCCGTTGACACCCGCAAACCAGAGTGCTTGAGGTGTTCCACTCCCCCCTTATTAGCGAGGATATCCCGGAAGGAATTAGGGAGAGAGGCGATGTAGACTGGTTGAGTGGTGGATGACGCGGGGGTCAATGTAGCGGGCAATGGCCCCAAAACCTGCGTCCCATTCGTATTGTTTCCAGCCGACCAAACATTCCCGTATTCGGGAGAGAGATAGAAACCATTCCCCTGGTCATCCGAAAACGCGCGGAAATTGCTCCCGTCAAACCAGAGGGCGCGGATCTGATAATCATCCGCATCATTATCATACACAAAATATTCAATGGTGTGAGGGCCCGCGGAAAGGGTATGATTGGTAAGGGCACAATTGGGATTCATAAAGCGATCCTGCACCAGCACCCCGTCGATTCGCACATTTACAGAGGGAACACCTGACGTGAGGAAGCAGAGGCGGGGGAATGTGAAGGCGCGCTCGAGGAAAAGAGTTGTTTGGAACAGCAAGGCTTTGCGTCCCCGCGAGGCATGCGGAAAAACGGTTTGATTCTGGGTTTCCAAATAACTCACATTGGAAATACGCACCTCATCCGATACTAATAACGGGGCGCTCCCCGAAAAACCATCCTTGGAATCAAGGAACGCGGGGGCACCCGCCACTTCAAAACGATTCCAATTGCCATCCGGAATGGTCTGCGATGGAAAATCGTCCAGAACCCAATCCCCATTGATTATGGGTTGATAGTCCAGAGCGAGGGTCCAATTGAAAGAAATAGGGGCATTGGGGGAACGCATCTCGGGAGTCAACACGGGGGGAATGGCATGGGCATAGATTCCATTCATGGATAGATTCACTTGTGGAAACAAGGGATCGTGCACGTGGGGGTTGCACTGGTTGACTACTTTGGCCGAATCGCTCCCCCGACTCACGTCAAACGAATATTTTTCCAAATTAAGGCATTGCGTGTTAGGTGAAATGGGATCCACGCGCACGTCCACATTGCGCACAAAGGCATACGCGGACGAGGGCTCACTCTGGCGCTTGGCGAACACATACACCGGATACATCCCAATATGCGGCGCGGGGCCCACGGTGAGGACTTTGGTGTCATTGATGCCCATGAGTATGGGAGATGAGCTATTCACGGGATTGGCGCCCTGCCTTACAGGGAGTTGGATGATCTGGCTGCCTTCCACAAACCCCCCCGTATACACCTGCAGGGGCTCGCGGCAATTGATGGTTTGCAGGGTGAGGGAACCGAAGCCCCCTAACGGGAATGACAGCAGGGAAGGAGAAATAGACAGGCACGCATGATCCTGGGACAAATTAATTCCCCCATCGGAAGAAACGGGAATCAATTGGGTTCCCGAAATATACCCGGGGGCATCGGCCTGGAGGTGCAGGGCATCCCCATCCTGGGCGGCGGGGATGGAGGCGAAGAATACTCCACTGGAGGAAGACGTGAAGGGAATGAGATTTCCAATGGCGCCCCCCGAGCTATCCAAAAGCTGTCCAGTCATCTGAATTCCGCTCGTGGCGGGAAGAAGGGGCTTTTGCTGTTGGTCCAAGGCCACCGCTTGAATGGTTTGAGCAGTACCGGGAAGCAAGGAGGAGGGAGCGACCTGCAGGAAAATCTGGCGTTGGGGAATGGTATAGAATCGGAGTTGCTGGGTGCGGGGCTGTTCATTACTCCCCACTCCATTCAATGTGATAGTGAGGGTGGAACAGTAAGACACATTCCCCTGGCAAAGTTGGGTCGAGGAAAGGGACACACTTCCCCCTTGGGAGGAATTATTAGAAAAATTAGGCAACGTTTTTTGAGTGGGCGATACAGTAAACGTCCCGGGATTGGCCGAGAATGACAGCGATGCGGATGGATAATCCCGGCCGGACTGGTTGAGAATGGCATAGGACAATGAATAATCCTTCCCCACTTCAATAGGAATGGGAGCGGCTCCATTCACTTGCACCAATTGATTGGTTCCCGTTTCGGCGAGGAAAAAAGTGTACACGTAATCCCCCGCATCGGGGAGGGGGGCGCCCAGGGTGAAGGACTCCTGGTATAAGGGGGAGATTTCAGTGGTTGATTTGGACTGATATATGAAAGACAACGCATCCTGGTTGGGGATGGATTGGGGGTTTATTTCTACGCGGGAAATGAAAGCGAAGGCCCCCGCCGAGGACGCATCCCCGAGCGTGTTGAGAATCACCTTCGCCGGCTGCCCTGCCGAAACGGGATTAGAAGGGGCAAACTCATCCTGGGAGGAGGCCGTTGAGTATAGGGCGACGCTCCCTTTGGCCGCCTGGCCATCCTTGACGGTTCCCACATCGGTTGTCTGTTGGAATAATGGAGAAAGGCTATTCACGCGTTTCACGGCCTGCCACGCCTGTTGAACGGTGGGGGAGCGCACGGAATAATGGAACGCATAGGATTGGCCCGGCACCAATGTTTGGGCAATGACGGGCGCGCCGCTCTGGTTCAATTGGTAGATGGCATCCAAATGAATATCCACCTGCTGCGTGGCACTGCTCAAGGAAACATCAATCCGGAGCACATGGGTGTTGTCTTTCAATAGCGTGAAAGGGGTGCTCGAGAAAGGGAGAAACAAATCCTTGGACACGAAAACGAAGGCGGTGTGGTTGGTGTCCACCGCGAGCTGGGCAACGCCCTGGGCATCCGTGATTGCGGCTCCCAAAACGAGGCCCGATGATGCATCAATAACCTGCACATTGGCATCGGCCACGCGCTGGTTGAATTCATCCGTCACCGTCACTTGCACTAAGGCGGTGCCCGTTTGGAGTTTCACCTCCAGGGGCAATGTCCGACCAACAACCCCCACTCCTTTAGGGGAAAGGCCATCCGCCGTGGGGGTTGAGCCGGTCGCTTGGTAGGTGCCTGCGGGAAGATTAGGGAAAAAGGCGGCTCCAGACATGTCCGTTTTCTTCATCCCTAAAGGAATACCATTGGCATCCGGGGAAAATAATATTGCATCGGCCCCCCGCACCCCCAAACCGAAAGCATCGCGCACGCGCACGTCCACGAGAACAGCATTCGTGGCATTGCCATCAGTCCCTAATTCCAAGGGGTCTAATAGAATAGGTATGGGAGACAGGGCATCCTCATTCACCAAACCTTGGTTTTGAAGAATACGCGTGACATAGTGGGGATGGGCCGCCACGAGACTGGTGCTGCCATTGAAATCCGTGAGGGTTTGGTCTACTATTCCATTCGTGTCGCTGGTATAGGTGCCATACTCCACATAGCTCCCGCTCACTGTCTGGATGAACAACCCGATTTGAGCCCCTTCCACGGGAAGCTGGTTGGCGCTGCTCAGCACTTTCACCAATAACTTTTTGGTGGTGGAAGCCGCGGGAAGCATCAGCGTCGATTCGAGAATATCCCCCGCACTCACCACAATTTCGCCACTCTCCACCTGTTTGAAACCCGGTTTTCCAGCGGTGAGGATGTAGGTTCCCGGGGCCAAACGCTCAACTAATGCAAACCCCCCATTATCAGTGATCTTTTGAGTTACCAAGATCTTGGAACCGGACACGGGAACCTTATGCACCTTCACGTCCGCGGCAAAGATGGGGGCTCCTGTTTCATCCACCACATAGGCTTCGATACTCCCAGTCGTAGGATTATTCCCCCCACCGCTGTCTTCGCGCTGGAGAATAATTTCAGTGGTGTCCCCGAGCAGGGGTTGAGTGGAAGGAATGTAACCCGGCACGCGCACATTCACGGAAAGGTTGACGCAATTGGAAGGCTGCAACACCTGCACGTTTCCAAACGACACCACTTGCGCGGCCGGGGCTAAACCGGTTTGGCACGAAAACGAGAGAGAAATATCATTCGTGGAGAAAGATAAGATGTTCTGCGACGCATCCTTGATGAGCAACACCCTCGCTTTAGGGGGAATGATCTTTTCCAATAGGGTGAAGCGACTGGTTATACTATTCGCGATCTCAATGACCTGAGATAAAGGATCATACCCCTCCTTCTGAGCCTCAATAGTATACGTCCCAGCGGCCAATTGGAAGGCAACTGTTCCGGAAGAGGAAGTAATTTCGGTGATGGCCTGCCCTTGGGCATTCACCATGTCCACGAATACATCGGCCAGGGGAACATTGGACTCATCCACAAACGATACACTAAAGGTATGCGTGGCGCCCCCACCCAACCCCCCCAAAACCGAGGCGCCCACCCCGATGATGAGGAAGATTAGTATTCCCAGAACGAGAAGGAAGCTGGGGAAAACCTTATCCAGGGGATCAATGACTTTGTAAACAGGAATGCGTGCCTGGATCTTGTCCAGAAAACCATAATAGGCATCCTCGAGAGCAAAATAAAACCCCCGCATCCCATCCATGAGTCCCATGGCCCCAGCACCCCAAGAGCGTTTAAAAAGATGGGGGGGCGTGAAAGAGCAAAAAGCTCTACTTATTTTTGAATTGCGGAACCCGCTCGTACGCCATCAGCGCCTGCTGGGGGGCTTCTTTTAACGACTTGGCGGGGATGCCCAACTCGCGCGTGATGGATCGGGCGAGCTCGTCTTCGAAACCATGATGAGTGTACACCTGCTTGGGCTCGGCCTCTTTCACATAGCGCAGGAGTTGCGCATAATCCGCATGATCGGATAAGGGGAAATTGCGCTCAAACCCATTTTTCCACTGCCACCCCGTGGCCTTGGCGGCCCGGATATTTCGCTTGGCGGAGATGGCAATGGCATGCAACACGTGCGGGGTGCATAAGGAAGGGGGGAGAATCAATAATTGGGCGTCAGGGAGATTATGATCTATCTTTTCATAGGCTCCCAACCGTGCTTCATGGGACTCATACACTTGGTTCTTCTCAAACACTGATTCATGGACGAATGGAATGGTATTCGTGTACTCGTTCACCATTTTGGTCAATTCCTGGGCCTTACCTGTTGCATAGCCTGCGAGCACGGGCAACCCCCCCTGTTGCTGCACCTCGCGGATCCAAGCGCCCATCTCCTCGTACACTTGTTCACGGGGCGGGAAGGAAAACTCCTTCATCCCGAAGGTGGATTCAATGACTAAGGTATCGCAGGGCACAATTTCAGCCCCTTCTTGAATAATGGAATCCTGGAGCTTGAAATCGGTGGTAGCGCAAATGGTTTGCTCGCCTTCGATTACGATCTGCGCGCTCCCCAAAATGTGGCCCGCGCTCACGAAGGAAACATTTTCGTTGGCATGGGATTGTTTCTTCCGAAGGGAAAGGGTTTTGGCTGTGGCCTTTAGGGGAATCTTTTTTCGGATGAGCGAATGTGTGGGAGGCGTCATAAAGTATGGAGACGTGCCGGCCGCACCAATGTAGACATGGTCAGAATGGGCGTGCGAGACAAACACCTGGTCGGCCTGCACCTTTTTCCGAGCGGGATCGATGAGATATTTTGATTCCCCGGCCGATACCAGGATACCCCCCCATGCCTCGCTCACGAACATGGATGCCATATGGGAATGGCGAATAAAAAGCAACCCTATAATCGGGATAGGCGAGTGAAAACTGGGGGGTTCAAGCACATGGGATACAATGCGTCCACAAATTTTTGGGTATGCGGGGCATCGCGGTGGGCCTTTTCAGCAGGGGAGTCTTTGAATACCATTAGATGAACATATTGGAATGAATTTGGAAAGCGAAAGGCCTCATACACCTGCGTTCTCCCCTTTTCCTTGGAACGAATAGCCCGTAAAAAGGAACGGATGGCCCGATCTCCCTTGGCACGGGCCCCCTTCTTGAGAGCATACGTGACCATCTGGGCTGGCATTCAGGATGAGCGATAAGGGGCTTTTTGAGGGTTTCCCTCCACGCCGGGAAAACGCATATATAGCCCGTTTCCATTCTCCCCGCATGGGCGAATCGGTGCTCCTCCTGGAACAGCTGCATGACGAGCTGTCCGCCTTCAAGGAACTCCCTCAGATTCCTTGGCACCAGACCAATCGTGCCGCCCTGATCGAACGCCTGAAGGCCTGGCACACGCATACTAAACGAACGCGGGAAATCATTTCATTATTACAACGGGAACAACTCATGAACCCTATGTTGAAAGGGATGGATTTGCATGAGCTTGAACGCGAGCTATCCAAGAACATGGATGTGCTCCACCGCAACATCCGTTTCGAAGAAGACAAACACGCCCGGAAAATAGACCTCACCCAAAAAATAACTACCCCTGAATTGGGGATGGAACTGGATGCGCGGATGCATCGGCAATGGTTGAAACTCCTGCGGACGCAGGAACATGTGCAGATTGCCCTGCGGAATGGGATGGAATCCCCCCTCACCGCACAAGCCATGGAGGGGGAAATATTTTCACTCATCAAGACGAAAGACCAGGAATTGCAATCCATCACCAAGGAACGCGACCAATTGAAGCGCGAAAAATACTTCGGGCCACATGAAAAATATTCCCTCACCGAGATGGAGAATGATCTCCAGGAATTATTACAAACATTCGCCATCCAGAAGCATGCCCTCAAGGACCATTTGGATCAAGGGAAAAAGAAGCTGGATGAGTACGCGGTACAACATGAGCACCTGCACCACAAGACGATGAAGCTGGAACACCTGGTGACGGAACTCACCAAGCGTCATATTGGAATATTGTCGGTGCTCAAGAAAGAAAGGGATTTCGCCCGGAAGTTGGCATTGGAGATGGAGAGCGAGACCGCGCACCTGCGGGCGCTCTATTCCAAGGAACTGCTCTCCATGGAAGAGAAGAAGCATGCCCTCAAACAGGAGGCATTCGAAAAACACGCGTCGCACATCGCGGAACTGGAACGAAAGCTCAAAAGCCAATCGCAATTGAACAAGGAACTGGATGCCCTGCTCCGGGAGAAGGAACGGCACATCCAACGAACGGCGGAAACCACCCTCCCGACTCAAAAACAAACCAATCGCCGGAAAGAGAACACGCGCATGGTGAGTTGAATTCTAATAGAATGGTCTGCGCGTTAGCGAAACCACCCCAAAAGCTCCAATGGTTTCCTTTTGGTGTCCCCATCCCCATAATCAGGATTCACCACCACTTGGACCCAATTATCGGGTTCGAGAGTAAACTGAATGGGATATTCCAATGGGATCACGCGGGTCTCATCCACATTCAGGGATAGGGATTGGTTTCCCAGAAAACGGTCATTGGAAGTGATGACTAATGAATAAGAGGCGGATGACTGGGAATGGTTGCGCAGGTCAATGGCCAAGCGGAGGATGTTCTCATCATCATGGAAAGTGGGATACGCGGCGAATGAGAGAGTTGAATAGGTCGTGTCTGCCGTGTAGGGAAAGAAAATATAATAGCCCACGGCCACGAGAAGCAACCCCAGGGCCACCATGCCCGCCAGGGAGATCGCGCGTTCTTCCATATCGTTCTTGAGTGGCATGCCATAATCCTTCCATCGGGCGTCCTTCAATTAGGCGTATTCCCATTACTCACCCAGGAGCAATCTTTAAGAGTGATACCCCCTTCCTAGCGGCATGTATCCGGATGAAAACCAGGGAGAGGAAGAATTTGCTGCTCCTCCAATGGGAGAAGATCCCCCCTATTCGTCTTTTGAAGGAGCTCCTCCCGCCCCGGCACCTGGGCCCATTGATACGTTACGAAATATATGGGCGGCGCATGGGAAAACGTTTCTCAAGATAGGCCTACTCCTCGTGGTAGGATTCTTCGTCTATGATTTTTTTATTGGGTCCCTGGTCCCCACCACGATTGAAGCGCGTGACACGGAAAACATGCTCCTCAGTGGCGTGCAAGGACAATTATATTCGGGGAACGACCCCAACCCTATCCAGACATTCTCGGGAACCATTACCATTGATTTGCGCCCGGGCGATTACCGGGTGGAATGGGAAACCGGGGGAACTGCCTATAGGAATCGGGGAGTGGACTATTTCACCATCGACGCGGGAAGCAAGGAAAGCGGCCACGTTGAACGCGGGGTGTTCGAGCAATCTATTGGGGTGGAATTGTTATCCCTCGAATTTCCCTCCGTGATGGTCGCCGGTCAACAGGATGGCCGGGCGCAAGTGGTGCTCACCAATACCACCAATCAAGCCCAAACGATTGAACTGGTTTTTGAGGAGGCCCTCGCGCTATTCGTTATTACCACCCAATCCTCCCCCATCACCATCGGACCCAACACGAGTGAATCGGTGACCCTCCTCATGAATGTCCCATCCACGGTGCCCATCAAGGACACCCGCTCCGGGGACGCCAAGAAGGCCCGCGTGCGGGTAAAATACACCAAGAGTGCCAAAACCGCGGATTTTACTTTATTCAAGAGCTTCGATTTCTCGGTGAGCCCAAGCACCAATGTGGCGTTCACCGCGCGCGCCAATGAACTGGTGGCCAAACGCTATGCTATTCGCAACCGGGGCAACGCGGATGCGGGGGAAAAAATTCAGACATTAATCACCATCAAAGGAAGCCCCGCTAATGACTCAGGGGATATCACGTCATGGTTTTCCTGGAGCATTGATCCCCCATTTGGCCCGCTGGCCAAAGGGGAAACGTTTTCAGTGGACCTGCGCTTTAATGCTCCCTTGACCGCGTTGAATGATACGATTGAAGGAGAAGTGACATTCTCCACCAGCTTCTGGGAGCAGATCGTGCCATTTACCATATCCCTTTCCGCGAGCAAGGTAGAGGTCGTGGCAACCGTTGATGGCTCCACGAATAAAACATTCAACCTGACCCAAAATTCGGCCACCGGGCAATGGGACAGCCGAACGGCCACATTGAAAGTGGAGAACAAAGGGGAACTGCCCATCGAAACCATATTGTACACCCTCGATGGGTGCACGGAGCAACATATCAGTCTCGTCGATTCCTCTTTCTTCCCCATCCAGAACCTCAATGAATCCGGGAAGACGGGAAGCAGCAAGAGCACCACCCTCCTTGTCTCCGCGCCCGCGACACAACTCCCGGACACGGAAACTTTTTGCCAGATTCGCTTGACTTTTTTAGACCCTAAGACGGGGGATATAAGCACCGTGGACCCGGTGCTTGTGCGCATCGCGACGTGAAAAAATTTTACCTAAATATTCCTCGTTAACCATGAGACACGGCCCCGGAGGGATTTGAACCCTCGACCTTCGCCTTAGGAGTGCGCTGCTCTATCCGGGCTGAGCTACGGGGCCTTATTACCATTATTGATTTATCGAGGGATTGAAAATCCCTCGGTAGACCCTCGCTGCGGCCCGCCAAAACGGGCCAGCTAAGAGGCCGTTACTTTAGTGATCTATCATGGGTTTGAAAAACCCATGGTCAATCCAAAACATCCTTTGGAAAGAATCCAATTGTTCCGGCCGCTGGGAGGGTGTAACCCTCCCACGTCCCTCGGGGCGCACGATCGAAAGCGTGCCGCCAAAACGGGCCAGTTACGGGGCCATTACTTAAGTGATCTATCATGGGTTTGAAAAACCCACGGGGTAGCCCCTCGATTTAACCGGTTACACGACGGTCTGAAGGGCAAAAGCGGTCACTAGGGGGATGGTAAGGGCATCGTTGAGGGGAAAGAGTTCCACGGCGGTGGCGATGAGGGCCACCTGGAATGCGATGGGCAATGGGAACAATGGAAGGAGGGCCATGAGGCACACCAGGAAACCGGCCACCGATCCCTCGATGGATTTGTTAAAGATTATTTTCCGGTTGCCAAAACGCATCCCCACTAATGTGGAAGCGGAATCCTGGAAGGTCAAGGCGATGATGCCCCCCGCGATTATGAAAGGATTGGAAAAGACCCATGCGGTTATCCCAATTCCCAAAACGAAATAGAACGCCCCCTCCCCCGGAACCTTTTCATTGGCGCGGGAGACTTCTTTCAATATGTCATTCACGACCCAGGCCATCCGGTTATAGGCCAGGGATGACAGGAAGAAGCCGAAAAGGAGCAAAATGAGGGTGAGGCCGCGGAGGGCATCCAAGGAAACCAGGAACAGAACGGCCAGAAAAATAAGACCCAATCCCAAGTGGAACAATTGCCGCTTGAACTCGCGGATCCATTCCTTACGCCAGCGGGTAACCATATTTTTCACCAGAGGTACTCACGCGGGCTTCCTGGAATGGATGAGGAAATGATCCTTCTCGAACCGACCCAAAGGAATGGTTTGAATAATCGTCAACTCCTCCTGCAGGCGAATGCGTTCCCCTTCAAAAACCTTTGCGGGGTCCGCCGCGAAATCGATGGAGCGGGCTTTGATGACCAATGCTCCTTCCGTTCCTTTCGTTCCGAATAGACGCATATTGCGGAGGAATATCTCTCCCTGATTGCGCTGGGAGATATCCTGCACCACTATTTGGAAAGAGAGACCATCGAGGTCGGGGGCATAGGACGAAGGATTTGCTGCGTCCCCGAGCAAGGGAAGGATGTTGGTCCGCGTCTCCGCGAGCGCGGTGAACTTTACCATGGCTTGGGGGGAGATGTCCACGCCCACGACTAATCCATTTTTCCCCACGATGTCTGAAACATGCGATACGGTAGTGCCCTCGGCGCAACCCAGGTAGAGGACATGGTGCCCCTCTCTAATGGGAAAACTTGTCCACCCGGATGCCAATGCGGCCGCGAGCTTGGATCGGAAGGGATTCCACTCCCGCCATTCTATATTTCCCTCCTTGAGGATCCGTTCGCCATAGATACGTTGTCCGGGAACGAGAGAGCGGGTGAACCAGTGGTGGTTTATTTGTTTGAGGGTGTTGGAATATCCCTCGGGCATTCCATCATTTACTTTTGCGACCATGGAATACCCCCCTTTTCACCGCTTTTCCCGGAAGCGGGGACGAAAACCCCGGCGTTCAAGGCGGGGGATGGGAGAGGGATTAGGATGGGGGGACGTAGTTGATGTGCGCGCATGAGGTTTGGGTTTTGGTTTGGACTGGGCGAGCACCTTGGATTGGGCCAAGAGTTTCTCGTGATAGTCTTTCCATACCGCGCTTTTCCCGAACCGATCCACGCGCACGCAGATGGCGAGCTTCCCGGCAAGGGCACGGGCCATTTTCCCCCGAGCATGCTTGGGAAGCGTCTTGAGTAAGGGATGGTTGAAGATGAACCCATGTTTGGGAGGACGCGTACGGGCACGCAGATGGGAGAATAACGCTTCCTCAGCCCCTAACACTTGCAACGTGGAACCGGGCATCTCGGACAACCGTTTGAATGAACCGGCTTTGCTGAGCAGCTGGGCGGCAATGACAGGAGTGGCCAACTGGGTGAAATTGGGAGCCAATTCAAGCATCTCTTTGCGAACAAACTCATTCAAACGAGCATATTCCTCGCGCACGCGGATGGCGGTTCTAGCAGTTTCCTGAAGGGTTTGCAAAACAGATTGTTCCATACTGCCCCCGGCACTCGTCTCCGCGGCCTCATGGATGCGTATTCGGGTCGTTTCATCCGTGAAAAAGGATTGGAGCGACTCATCCGTATAAGCGGGACGAAGACCTAATCGAATAATCATTTGGAGCTGGGTGTCGGGATCCTTAACCTTGCCGCGCAGCTCGGGAAAGTGCAGGCCATACCATTCCAACGTTTGTTCATAGAGGAGATTGAACACGGATTCCATGCTCTTGCTGAGCTGGGCCGCGCGAATGATATGGCGATCGGGACCGGATAATCCTTCTTCCACTCCTCGCTTGGCCTGCTCCACCAATCGTCGGCGGAGGGCCTTAATCCGATGATCATGGGGGGTGGGGGACATAGGAAAGCCTTGCCTCCATCCCTTTAAAAGAGCGCTTCCATCCTAACTTTAGTATGCACGCCGACATCATGAATTTGGCCGCCAGGAGAGGATTGTTTTTCCCAGCGGCGAGCATCTACCCCGATGCCCCGGCCGGATTTTTTGACTATGCCAATGAAGGATTGCGCATCCGGAGGCAGATCATCCAAGCCTGGAGGGAGGAAATGGTGGAGAAAGAGGGCTATCTCGAATTGGATGGGAGCACTATTCTTCCAGAAAAAGTATTCCAGGCTTCAGGGCATCTAATCCATTTCAATGACCCCATGGTCGTATGCCCCTCCTGCCAAACCGCCTACCGCGCCGACAACCTGATTACTGACAAATCGGGGGAGGTGATTCCCGAAGGAGCGGCGCTCGACTTTTTCGACCAGAAAATTAAGGATTTGGGCATCGCCTGCCCGAAAGACAACAACCCATTCGGGAACACGAAGCGGTTCAACATGATGATGAAAGTAGAATTAGGCGTCACGCAGGACCAAACGGCGTATTTGCGCCCGGAAGCCTGTCAAAACATCTTCCTGGATTTCCCCCGCATCTGGAAACTGGGAAAAATCAAACTGCCGATAGGCTTAGCCCAAGTCGGACGGGCCTACCGCAATGAGATTGCTCCCCGGCAAGGGTTGTTGCGGACGAGGGAGCTTGAACACATGGACGTGGAGGTGTTCTTCAATCCCCAGAAAATCAATGAGGTGTCCCGATGGGAGGAAGTAAAGGGATACTTATTGCGATTGAAATTGGTGAGAAAGGATGCCATTGAATCTATATCCTGCGAAGACGCGGTGAACCAAGGTATAGTCTCAGGAAAAGTGGTTGCTTATCATCTGGCCCGCTGCCAGCAGTTCTTCGAAACACTCGGAATGGGCGTTGAACGAATGCGCTTCCGGGAATTGGAAAAGGAATCACGGGCCTTCTATGCCTCGGAGACCTGGGATTTCGAAGTGAAACTGGAGGAAGGATGGGTGGAGTTAGTCGCCTGCAACTATCGAACCGATTATGATCTTCAATCCCATGGGAAAGAGAGCAAGCAGGATTTGGGGGTGAAGGAAGAGGGAAGCGACGAGAAATTTATTCCCCATGTCTTCGAATTATCCATGGGAGTCGGACGCACTGTTTTCTGCACCCTTGCTCTTGCCTACCGCCATGAATTCAAAGGGCCTGACGAACGAATGTACCTGGACCTCCCTCCCCGCCTCGCCCCCAATATGGCGGGGGTGTTTCCGCTCATGAAGAAAGACGGTTTAGGAGAAAAAGCGAGAGAGATATTCACGCATCTCCAGGCGATGAAAACGCGCGTTTTTTATGACGATGCGGGAAGCGTGGGAAAACGGTATGCCCGCGCGGATGAGGTGGGGGTGCCATTCGCCATCACCATCGATCACCAAACCTTGGAGGATCAAACCGTCACCCTGCGGGAAAGAAATACCATGAAACAGAAACGCATCCCCGTCGACGCATTGGAAGAAATATTATGGAAATTCTCCACCCATCAAAAAGGGTTTGAAGACTTGGCGGAATAATATGACATCCTCCCCCCTAAAGGCCCCGGTATATCACCATTTTTGATCGAACTTCACCGTAAACGGTGTTTACGATGCCCGCAAAACATAGTTTTGCTTGGTTTTTTAAAAAGTTCGGATTATTTGAATGGATTAATAGCCACAATTCCATCCATTTTTTGGAAATCCTTGGTATTTTCAGTGTAAATATGGACGATTCCATTTTCTTTCATCGTTTGGGCGATTAAAGCATCCCAGGGTGAGTTCGACTGCCCATTTATGAATGCCTTTTCAACCGTATGAGTGGTATAATTTATTTTTTTACAGGAAGGCAGGCGATTGATTTGAGAAATAATTCTTTGGACCAATTCAGGAGGGAAAGGATGTTCCAATTTATATCGCACCACCCGGTTAAACTCGGCCAGGATTTGATTACTCACTACAAGATGACGTCTTCCTTCTATACAATCGTTCATTAATGTTTTGGCTATTTCATGCCTTTCCCCATCTTTTGTATTATAGGCATATACTAATATGTTGGTATCAAGGAAAAAAGGATCAGTCGCGGTCATACAATTCGTCTCGGGATTTGTACAGTATCTTACCCCCGTTAAATCCCTTGTTAAGCGTTTCGATGGCATTCCGCCGAACTTCCTCTGACTCCTTCTTCTTCACCCACAAATCCATAGCTTCAGAAATAGCCTTGCCTAAAACACCTTTACTTTCACCCAAAAATTTCTTTACCGTCTTACGAAAACGCTGCTCGCTTTTCGTCGAAACGTTGGCCGTAATGGTAGCTGTGTCAGACATGCTATACATTTAGATTATTGGATTATTTAAATGGATGTGGGGTGGGCTAAAATCATTCTTCCACGTCGTTTTAAAGCATTCCCAGGCCCACATTATCTTAATCCGGAACCAATGGCGTTCTGGGGTTCCGGCATGTAAAAATGGGCGAGTTTCCCCATAAGCCCACGTAGCTCAGTCTGGAAGAGCACCAGTTTCGTAAACTGGGGGCCGAGGGTTCAAATCCCTCCGTGGGCTTGTCTATGGAAAAACGTGTTTTCGTAGGTAATCGGCTGGATTCGATAGCTTTCTTCAATGATGTGAAAAATGGCGGAAATTTTCATAGCTTTAAAGAATTGTGCACCATTCTAAGAATCCCGCATGGTAGATTCTGGTTTTTGCAAACAGGAAGACGAAGCCTTACTATCACTCAATTCAAAAAATTATTTTCATATTTACCCCCAGAATTACAAAAGAGATACTATAAAATAATCGATATCCGCCCACGGAATTGGGGTCAAATAATTGGCGGAAAAATCGCTTATGAGAAAATAAAAGATGCATTTGAAAAGGGACGGACAAAGGCCTGTGAAGCCAGGTCAAGAAAAGCGGAGTCAAAATTTAATATTTTGCAAACGTTGAACAGCGATATATGCGAATATTTAGGTGCCTTCGCAGGAGATGGTTTCACTAACGACAACAATTCAAATTATACGATCGGATTTTCTGGAGATAGTCGTTATGATTTTGATTATTATCTGAACACAATAATTCCGATATCTGAAAAGTACTTCAATTTAACCCATCACCATACTCGTATTGATAAAAATTCCATGTGGATCAGTTTCTATTCAAAGGCATTATTCAAAATGCTAACCGAAAGATTTGATATGCCAAAAGGAGAAAAATGGGACAAAGTCCTTGTTCCGAAAGAAATTATGAGGAGTAATATTGAACATAAAACAGCTTTTTTACGTGGTACTTTTGATAGTGATGGATGTGTTTCATTCGATAGAAGACCCATATACAAAGAGCCCTATATGCGAGTGGATATCACTATGGTAAATACGCCTATCCTAAAACAACTTAATCAAATACTAACAGAATTAGGTATTAATTCCAGTGTACTCGGGAACGGAAAACATCTTCAAATTTGTTCAAAAGAGAATGTCCGAAAATTCTTTGAAATTGTTGGAACCTCTAATAAGCGCCATCGTACTAAGGTTCGACAAAAATACAAAAATTTCGAGGAATGGAATCCCGCTAGGTTTTCATACCCAGTTTCGTAAACTGGGGGTCGAGGGTTCAAATCCCTCCGAAGGCTTACTTCTTCCAGAAAAGGAGGACTGTTATTCCCAGCAGTGTTATTCCTGAAATGAATATTGCAGTGGGCAATCCGACCATATCTGAAATTAGGACCCATGCTATGACAAGCACAGCTGAAAACACATACACGGCCATGCTGTCAATCGAAAGAATAGTTGCCCTCTTGTCAGAGGGAGAATGACGATTGATGTATCCGCTTACTAATGGCAAATATGCACCGGCCACAAAAAAAAGAAGAAAAAGGGAAAGAAGCCCATACACGGAAGGGAAAATCCCCATGAGTAGATAGGATAGCGCAAACAAAATAGGCAAGAGGAAAAGCATGCGCCAACCCCCCAGCATTTTTTCAAACCTTACTGAAAACTTAGACCCCACTGCGGCAGAAAAACGGAAAAGCGCAAAAAATATGCCAAAAAGAAGGATGTCCACACCCACACTTTGTATGTAAGGTTGAATCAAGTTTCTAAAAAAGATAAAATAAAAAGAAATAATCAAGGAATTATAGACCACAATCCAGCGAACCGCAGGGGTTTTCCAGACAAAAGAAAGAGAATCCAGGAAGTGCGCGACAAACGAGGTATTTTTCTTTTTGATGGGAGGCTCCTCAAATAGAACGGAAGCAACAAGTGCGATGCAAAAACCAAAAAAGGCAAGAACGAAAGGATAGCGAATATTGAGCGTGTAAACGTATGCCCCCACCAACGCAGTCAGACCCAAGGAGACCTGCGCAAAAAAAAGGGCGTTGCCTTGAATTTTCTTGAACTCATTTTCTCGCTTCAAGGCTTTAAGGGAATCATACAACAGCGCGGAGGAGGCCCCCGAATCAAAGGCACCCCAAAGACCTGTCAAAAAGCTTGCGACGACGAGCGCTTCAAATGAAGGAGCCCAAATAATTAGGAGGCCACCGACCACCAAAAAAGTGGACCCAATCACCATCGACTTCTTTCTCCCAAATTTATCAGCAAAAATTCCGGTTGGGATTTCAAAAACAACCCATGTCAAATAAAACACAGTTGACGAGATAAAGACCGTCTCCAAAAGCGTGTACCCCAAATCAAAATAGAAGAGCGTGAATATGGGGGCCACAAAGAGAGAGAAACGAAAGACAAAGTAAATGTAATACTTCGAGATATTGGATTCGAGTGACATGAAGGGAGCTTCACTACCAAGTATTTAATCCCTCTTCAAGTCCAGAGCGCACGAGTTGATACAATATCGCTTTCCCGTTTGGGTGGGGCCGTCGGTGAAGAGATGACCCAGGTGGCCACCACATTTTTTGCAGCGGACTTCCACGCGCTTCATGAAAAGGGAATTATCTTCAACCAATTCAATATTCTTCGTGTTCGCCGGCTCATCAAAACTCGGCCACCCGGTCCCCGAATCAAACTTGGCTTGGGATGAGAATAGTTCAGCCCCGCAGGCGGCGCACCCATACATTCCCTTGTCTTTGGTGTGAACAAACTTCCCCTTGAAGGGGGCTTCCGTTCCTTTCTCACGGAGGACATGAAATTGTTCCGCGGTCAACCGTTTCTTCCACCCGGTTTGGGATGTGGGAAGGGGACGGCGGGGAGATGACGACATACGAGTAAAAAGGTTTCAAGGTTTATAGGGATTGTTCCAAAACCAAAGGGAAAGGGCGTGGGAATACGCAGGCCATTTAAAGGTCCACCTGGTTTTTTCAAACATGCCCAAACCCAAAACCAAGGCCGTCGCGGGAAGATCCAAAAAATCAATCCCTGTTTCCCGGAGGAAACCTCTGAATTTGATCCCCATTCTCATGGGGGTGTTCATTCTCTTTCTCCTCCTCATTGTGGGAGCGGTGCTCGTGCTTATGCCCATTCAACGCACCGTTACCCCAATTATCTCCGATTATGATTCGTGTGTGGCGGCCGGCTACCCATCCACGGATGGAATACCCAGCACCTGCGCCACTCCCGATGGACGAACCTTTGTCCAAAACCTCCCGGGAATCCAATCGTTCGAGGAGTGTGCTTTGTATTATCCGGTGATGGAATCCTTCCCCGAGCAGTGCCGCACGCCCGATGGCAGGCTGTTCGTTAAATCCTACCCCACTCCCTGACTTTTCAAATAGATGGGGACCACGCGGTTAAAAAAGAGGCAATGGCTCCCTAGCGCATGGCCCGAAAAAAGAATGGATTGGAACAAAAACTGAGGCCCCTCTCCCGGGTTGAATTGATTGCCCGCATTCCCAAAGTCACCATCATCCTCATCTTCCTCATCGCCATCATCATCGCATCCTTATGGATTATTCCCTATTTCGAACATCAAGGACTGACTATCCGCTCCTACAATGAATGTGTGACCTCCGGATTCGAGAAGCTGGACACCTTTCCCCCGCAATGCCGCACGCCCGATGGGAGGTTGTTCGCCCAACCCCATGAACCCGTGGTGTGCCTCATTGACGATGTCTGCGGGAAGGGCTATTTCTGCAAACTCGGGCTGTGCGCCCCCTTTGTCCCAGAAACATTTTGCCGGAATGACGCGGACTGCCGCCTCATCAACCGGGAACTTTATTTTTCTTGTTGCTATGCCGGAACGTGTGACCCCCTCGATTATGGAAACCAAAAATGGGTGGCGGCCAACACGCAATGGTTCTTCAAGAACCGCCAGATTGTTTGCCCTTTCCCGGAGAAATGCGGGGACGCACCAGTGTGTAATGTGAAGAGCCTCGACACCGGGTACCAGGCCAAATGCATCCAGAACGCCTGCCAAAAAGTGCCCATCACTCCACCGAATAGCGGCATTTGACGTTTGTTTAAATAGTCGTTTGCCGAAAGAGTGGCATGGACCAGCTTAAAGTCACCATCGCCGGGGAAATAACCCTCTCAAAAGACCCGGGGGGCAGCATGAAGAAATGGAGGGAAATATTTGGAATATCCCAAACGGAGTTAGCTGAATTCCTGCATGTTTCTTCCTCAACTATATCCGATTACGAAGGGGGACGGCGTAAAAGTCCAGGGATCGCGGTGATTAACCGGTTAGTGGAGGCCCTCATTGAAGTGGATAAGAATCGAGGGGGAAAGATCTCGCAACAATTGACTAGGGATGATGGGCCCAAGGAGAAGGTGTTTGATGTCCATGAATTCGCCTCCGCGATAAATGGTAAGGAATTTGTGGAGAAAGTGGAAGGGGAATGCGTGGCTAATCATTTACGATTGAAAGAATTGAACCTGTATGGGTATACGGTCATCGATTCACTTAAGGTCATCCTTGACGTGCCCGTGCACGAATACCTGCAGATGTATGGGAAAACCCCCGAAAGGGCATTGGTGTTCACGCACGTGGAGAATGGAAGGAGCCCCCTCATCGCCGTGAAAGTAGGACGATTCGCCACCGAGATGCGACCATCCGTCGTAGTACTGCACGGCTGCCTGAAAGTGGATCCGGTGGCCAAACGCATTGCCGAGAATGAGAAGATCCCCTTGATTGTTACCCACATGCCCATCGAACGCATCCGCGAGGTATTCCGCGGGGCCGAATCCTGAGCATGCCCAAGCCACGCATTCTTATTGGCACTCCAACTTATGATGGAAAAGAATATTGTTTTGATTATTGGGCTCAAAACCTCAAAAAAATAGTAAAAAATGCACGCAAAAAATTTCACGTGGATGTTTTGATCGTAGACAACAGCCAAGGTATGCGTTACAAAAAACTCATTCAAAAAAAGGGGTTTAATGTGATAAAAATTAGGCGCGTAAAAGACCCTCTTGAATCGCTTGCTAATGCTAGGAAAAAAATCTTCAATGCATGCGTAAACGGAAAATATGATTATTTATTTTCTCTTGAGCAAGACATTGTTCCACCCCCCACTATTTTGCGCCAATTGTATGCATTACGCCAAAAAATAAAGAAAGAAAAAGCAATAATTGGAGCACCATATATTTTACATGACGCCGTTGAAATCAGATCCCATTCCCCGATTCGAAAAGATTATGTGACTTCGATTTCATCCCATCGATTTTGGCGCAAAGAATTCAAGTATTACGTTCAAAGTCTGGTTTTTGCATCCAAACTTCCTAAAAAAAGGAGTATGAAATGTTTTTCCGTTTGCCTAGGTTGTACATTAATCGATTCAAAAATAATTGAATCTATTAAAGTAAAATTTGTCCCCGGAATTCGCAAGCCTGATGATTCATATTTCTTTATTGAATGCCAAAATAAAAAAATACCCGTATATTCGGCAAATCTATTGCTTCCATTTATCCGCCACTATAAAGGATCCACTTACCACCAAGAAAGCTGGTTAAAACACTTATACAATGGACAACAAGAAGCGAGATAAATAATGACTTCCTCCCCACCCTAAAGGGTGGGGTATCCAACAAATAGAAAACGTCACTTGCTCGCGTGATCGCTCGCCAAACAATGGGCGACGAATGTCGTTCTAAAGGACGAGACATAAACCTTTTTGATGAAACTTTTTTCTAAAAAGTTTCAGTCACTATTCCAAGCGCACCAAGAATGTCTTGCGATGGCGCTCTTTCCCCGTTCGGGACAAACCGATGAGCTTGGAGGTCACGGTCATCTCCACGTTATGCCGGCGTGCCAGAGAAACGGCGGCGGCCTTGGCGGCCTTTTTTGAAACGATCCACGCGTCAAAACCAAATTTTTGAGTGATCCAATTCACCACCACGGCCTTGGAATCCGTAGCATGCAGGGGCACTAACGCACTCTCGATAACCGTTTGCGTTTGCCTAATCTTGTCGATAGAGGGCTCAGTGAATCGAACCTGGAGAATGCCCTCATAATAATCACTTGAAACGAGCATGTCATCATTGCAGATGCTGCCTTTCAATTTCAGGTTGACCGGGAATTGGAAATCAACGGGGTGATCCAGGAGGGAGCCAGAAACTTGAATGAGAAGAGGGATGTGCTTTTCCTGGCGTTCGCCATATTCGATGGCGATATCCATTTTGGATAGTTCCCTGGACTTAATGTGAGACGCCACCCATTTGGAAATGGGCTTTTCCTCCCAGGGAATCCAATTCCCATGCACGCGTACTTTCTCACAGCGCTTGCAGCGCTCCAGCTCCAGGATAGGGGGCACCTTCACTACATCCGGATGGTCGAGGAGAAAACAGGTGCGGCAGAAGAGGCCGATGAAGGGCCCTTCCGTTGTTCCACACTTGGGGCAGAAGGGTTGCATGGAAAGAAATGGCCGGGTCTTCGTTATAAGACCACGGTTTCCCCGACACCGGGGTTGCTGACCTTGAAGCCCTGATCTCTCAATTCTTGGCCGAATTGACCTGAGATCTTTTCATCCCCATGGATGAGAACAATGTGTTCGGGGGCGAGGGTGGTGATGGTTTTCAACAAATCATCCTTCCCTGAATGGGCGGAAAAGTCGTAGCGCTGAATCTCCATTTTGGGTTCAACCACGCCGCTTTCCAGTTCGATCTTTCCCGTTTCAAGGAGCTTCCTTCCTTTGGTGCCATGGACTTGGTAGCCCGTAATGAGGAGACTTGAACGCGTGTCCTGGTGGAGGCGGTTGAGGTAATACAACACCGGTCCCCCTTCCAGCATGCCCGCGGTCGTGACGATGACAGAGGGTTCCTTCAACGCCTGCTTGCGGATACCGGGATGAACGACGATATTCAACTGATCGAGCATCCGGCGAACCACTTTGGGCTTTTTGTTGTACTGGGGAAACTGGTTATAAATTTCAGTGGCCTTGCGGGACATCCCATCCAGGAACACCGGGGCATCCACCCCATGCTCGAAAAGGATATCCAATATTTCCTGCGTCCGACCGATAGCAAACGCCGCCACTACGCATGTGCCTCCCCGATCAATGGTTTCACGGATCTTGGCCACGAATTCCTTAACGGTTTTTTCGCGATCCGGGTGAACCCGGTTACCATAGGTGGATTCCATCATGAGGTAATCCACTTTCCCCAATCCTTTGAGGTGGGCCCCATCATGAAGACGGATGGGGGGCACCATATAATCGCCCGTGTAGACGAATGTTTTGTCCCGATTAGTTAGTTTCACCATCGCACTCCCCAGGATGTGGCCTGCGTC
Source organism: Candidatus Diapherotrites archaeon (assembly GCA_030688545.1). Lineage (NCBI taxonomy): Archaea > Nanobdellati > Candidatus Iainarchaeota > Candidatus Iainarchaeia > Candidatus Iainarchaeales > Candidatus Iainarchaeaceae > Candidatus Iainarchaeum > Candidatus Iainarchaeum sp. The sequence continues at coordinate 324,386 of JAUYHT010000002.1, forward strand.
CACGAATTCCAATTGAGTGTTGGGTGTAATATCCACGGGTTTATTGAAATGGAGCGTGGTGGTATGCTTGTCCACATTGGAAATATCGTGCTTGGAGAACGGGGGGATTTTCCCTTCCGAATCCGCAATCTTCAATGCGTCATGCCAAAGCATCCGGCTCAATTCGAGCGTGGGCTTGGTCATGAATGTTCTCACGGGAGCGTCCTTGAACAAATGAGGGACGAATCCGGAGTGGTCGAAGTGGGCGTGGGAGAGGACGAAGGCATCCAGCTTCTGCTTGATGGGAAGGGGATACGAGGTCTCCTCGGGAGACAATTTCACCCCATAATCCAGGAGGATATTCTCTTTTCCATCGCTGAAAATGAATGAGGAGCGGCCAATTTCCTTGCCGGCTCCGTGAACTTCGATAGAGTATTGTGTAGTCATGTTTTGTTTCACTTTTTTCCTTGCCTAGGTTGCTTTCAGGCCAATCGCCCGGACTCATGAATGAATCCGTGTTCAAACAGCGGCCTCGATGAGGCGCTTTTGAGGCGCATTCGGCCCCACAAAAAAGGCATTTTTGAGTTAATTCTACATACAACGGGCCCCTAAGTCCTTATAAACCCCCTCCTGAATGGGGCGCAAAACATACCATCCCTGGCATTATCGGCGATGTCTCTTTGGGGGAGGGATAGATTTAGGGACGCCATCCCTGAATGGTGGATTTCGATGTCGGGTTCGCTCGGCGGCTAACCGCTCTAGGACCATACGGGTGTGGGGTTGGATCGGGGGAGTTGATGGATGAAATAGGGTGGCCCTCAATAATGCCGGGAGACCACGATGAACGGCGGCTGCACGCAATTCGGAGTGGACGCCTTTATTTATTTTTTTGGTGATATCCTTGAGCGTGGGGAGGGAAACTTCGACCCAAAAAAAATGGGCTTTGTAATTGTGGGAGTCTGGAATCTTCCTTCCTGTTGAAGGGCTTTTGTCTGGTAATTTAAAATCGCGACCTGACTCCACCATCATAAGATGGGGAGTGACGGATAAAATATCCTTTCTCTCTAACTTTATTTCTTCAGACAGACCCCTGAATAGGGTGGGTACATATCGCCCCGCGTCTTTTGGCTCACGGGTTTCGGCAGGTCCCAGCATGAGCGCGTTGGCCCATTTTCCACGGGAATCCCGCTTGAGAGTCAAATAAAAAAAATGATTTCCGGACCGAGCCACCATGATGGCCACGGCCGCATTCCGCGGTGCCATATCAACCCACTCTTACAAGGGTTCCCATATTTAATGATGGATGCTCGAGGATGCGCCGTAAAGCCCCTTTTTTCTTAAGGGAAAAAATGCGTACCGGAGCACCGCTTCCCAGGTTCACGATCTCTTCCAGCTTCCCTTTCATGCCACGCGTCACATCAACCGCCATGGATTCCCCTACCAATGCACCCACTTTTTTCAGATTGGCATTGGTGATTCTGGAAATGCGTTTGGCCCGCTTATCCTTTTTGGGGTCCGAGGTGAAAACCCCATCCACATCGGTTCCTAGTAGCACATAGTCTGGTGAAAAATGTTTAGACAACCGCGCGATGATCCGATCCCCACTCATCACGCTCCACCCCAAGGTTGAATCGGGGACCATTGATCCGGTGGAAACGGGAATAATGCCTTTGTCCAAGAGGGTTTCATATGCCTCCAGATTCCATGTCACTAGTTTCTTATCGCGTTGTTCAAAAAAAGTAGATGGGTCGACGAATTTAGCCGGCATACCATGGGATTTGAGCAGCCTGACGATGGTGAAACCGATTCGTTTGGTGGCACGCAAGCAAATCTGAACCCCCTTTTTTTGGTGTGGGGTGCGGACACCATCATTAATCCCCCACTTCACCACGATCCCATGTCCAATGGATCCCACCCCGCTAATAAGGATTAAGCGAAAGGGTTTGATCGCTCGCGCCTGGGCAATCTGACGAATCAACCCTTTCAGGAACAACTGATCAATATGAGGGATTTGCTCTCCTTTTTTAGTGACAATACTTCCCCCGAGCTTCAGCACATAGAAGCGCTCCATTCCATTCGAAAGAAGGGGTTCTATATAATCCAACCCGAACGCACGATTAAAAAGACGAAAAGGTAGGTCCCGGGATGAAGACCACGCGCCTTATGCAACAGGATTTTTTGGAATCCGTAACACTCGCCCGGCGCGCCGGCATCCCATTCGTCCCCACGCAGGGGCTATGGAGAAAGGATGACATCCAAAAAACCGTTAGGAAAATCCCCTTCCCCTGGGCCATGAAGGCCGCGGGAAAAAAGCTATTGCACAAAACGGATGCGGGGGGCGTGGCACTGGATATCCAAAATGAAAGGGATGCTCAAAAAATATTCCAGAGGATGAAACGAATACGGAATTGCGAATACGTGGTGGTGCAACCCATGCGGAAGGGAATCGAATTGATTGTCGGGGGAAAGATTGATCCGCAGTTTGGCCCATTAGTATTAGTGGGGAGCGGGGGCATCTATACCGAGGTGCTGAAGGACGTGCGCATGCGCATTAGTCCAATAGGGACGAAGGATGCGGAAGCCATGATCAAGGGTTTGGCCATCTATCCTATTTTGAAAGGCGTGCGGGGGCAGAAGGGAGTGAGGATGTCGGAATTGATAAAAATCATACTTGGAGCGGATAAACTTATGCGCTCGGGTAAGATCGCGGAATTGGACCTCAACCCTGTTCTCGCCACTCCCCAAAAGGTAGAAGGGGTGGATGTGCGGATTATTCCGGAATCATTATGAATGCTACCCCCCCTTATTCCGTGTGCTAAGGGAGATTGCTCATGAACGAAAAAATTCAATGCCCACAATGCGGCAAAATGATGGGAAATGCAGAAGCCTTGGGCATGCACACCCGGACCAAGCACCCAGAAACCCTCCCGGCAAAAAATGAATCCAATCTTTTTTGGAGGAAATGGAAAATCTCCATCATGGGAGCAGTGCTTCTATTGGGAATCGTCCTCGTTTTAGGTAGTGGCCTATTTTCATCCGGATCCCCCGACCCCGATGGGAGCGGGATCACTTTTCCGACGCCCAATGTGCATTGGCATGCGAGCGTCAATGCATCCGTCTGCGGGGAGACATTCATCATGCCATTGGCCCCCATCCGCGACCATTTGTTGCATACGCACGAAGACCGCTTGATTCATGTAGAAGGAATCGCCAGCTCTCCCGATCAAATCACCTTGGGGAGGTTTTTCCAATTAGTCGGGGTCACCTTCACCTCGCAAACATTCAATGGAACCAGTGTCGAAGATATTTGTCCCAACGGGGAAGCGGCCGAAATGGTGTTTTTAGTCAATGGCCAACCCAGTGACGAATACGAAAACCGCGTCGTTCGGGATGAAGACGTCTACACCATTCACCTTGAGTAACAAAGAACCCTCCCCCATTTTGGGTTTTTGCTGCAGAAGGCCCCCCCTCCTCCCACTTGTAAAGCGGTCAAGAAAACGCACCTATTTTTAATTCAACCAAATCCATCCTCCCAATATGAACACGTATGCACACATTTTTGGGGAAAAGAGGCTCATCATATTCGACATCGATGGGACGATGATGGACACCGTGGCCATTCACATGGACGTGCTTCTTGAAGCTTACCAACGCAACCCCGCGACCCCGCACCCGGATCCAAAGATCCTCCAACGCCACCTGGGAAAAACATCCACTGCCTACGCGCGAGACGTCTTCCGGGACCATGGGCATGCCAACCCCACCTTGAACGACATCCAATCCATCATTGAATACCATCGCCAGAAAGCCACTCATCCGTCGTTCCTCGAGGGAAAGGAATCGTTATTCCCCGGGGTCCGCGAATTATTGGAACGATTGCGCCAGGATGGAAAAGAGCTAGCGGTCATCTCCGGGAACATCCGGGAAACGGGGGAAGTATTGTTGCAAGCGACGGGAATCATCTCCTATTTCAAATACCGGGTGTATGCCTCGGACACTTACTTGGGAAAGCCTATTCGGGAAAGGCACGAGATGCTTCGAAAGGTACTGGAGCAGGTTCAGAAAGAAAATAGGGGGCTTTCCCCTCGTGATACCCTGGTGATCGGGGACACCATGTATGATATCGAGGCGGCCCATCAAGTGGGAATGGAGGCACTCGCCGTGGGAACAGGCAATACTCCGTTAGACGAATTGAAAACCCATCACCCTCTCTTTGCCGCGGCAACTTTGCGGGAATGCCTTAAATAGACGAACCGAATATCCCGCTCATGCCCTATTCCAGACGCATCCCTAAAACAAGGTGGGGACATATCCTCTCCGAACGCGTGGCGAACTTACCTGAGTCGGAATTCGAATCCATCATGGGCATCGCCAAGGAACGCCCGGACATCATTTCATTAGGGCCGGGGGAACCTGATTTTAGTTCTCCTACGCCGGTTATCCGCGCCACGCAAGAGGCGCTCCAAAAAGGGCAGACGCATTATTCGGCCATCCCGGGGTTGAAAGAATTGCGGGAGGCCATCTCGCGCAAACTGAAAAAGGAGAACCATATTTTCCTGGAAGACCCCGAGAACGAAGTATGCGTCACCGCCGGAAGCACGGAAGGATTGCTCTTGGGATTGATGAGTATCGTGGATGTGGGAGAAGAAGTTTTAGTGCCCGACCCGGGGTTCTTAGCGTACACCCCCATGGTGGATCTGGTGACGGGAAACGCCCTCCCCTACCGCTTGAAGGATGAGGATGGGTTTCAAATCCACCCTGAAGAATTGGAAGCCCAGATTACCAACAAGACCCGCACCATCATCCTGAATTCCCCCTCCAATCCAACGGGGACGGTGCTCAAGCGAAAGGTTTTGGAGGAGATCGCTGACATCGCGGTGGAGCATGAACTGATCATATTTTCGGATGAGGCCTATGAGAAGCTGGTCTTTGGTAAAGGAAAACATGTGAGCATGGCCGCGCTGGAAGGCATGCACGATCACGTGCTGACATTTCAATCATTCTCCAAGAGCTTCGCCATGCCTGGATTTCGTATTGGCTACGTGGCCGGCCACCATGAGTTGGTGCGGAAAATAGGGCAGATTCACGTGTACACGAGCCTCACTGCGAGCACGGCCAATCAATATGGGGCGCTGAAGGCATTATCCTTGGGAAAAAAATATGTGGAGCGGATGCGCACGAGCTATGACCAGCGGAGGAAACTGGTTTTGAAGCATGTGAATGAGATGAAAACATTACACGTGGAAGTGGAACCGGAAGGGGCCTTTTATGTGTTCCCCCGAATAACGACAAAACAAAAATCCCGCGACTACGCCCACGCACTGGTGAAAAAAGCCAAGGTCCTCATGGTCCCGGGAAACGAGTTCGGGCGAGGGGGGGAAGGATTCATGCGCATCTCCTACGCGACGAGCACCCAACAGATTAACGAAGCATTTGAACGGATGAAGAAGGCGGGGTTCTGACCACCCTACGGCGACCCGGTCACCATACACTTAAATAGCACATACACATACATACACAGTATGGGTACGAAGACCATCTCTATCACGGATGAGGCGTATGATCGTCTCTTTCGCAGAAAGAAAGGGAATGAGAGCTTCAGCGAGGTCATTTGCCGGCTTACCAACAAAAGCAGCATTCTTGCATTCGCGGGAATCCTTTCTGATTCGGAGGGAGAAAAACTCGAACGTGCCATCAAAGAGGGAAGAAAAACCTCTCGCCAGAGGAAAATTGAGGCGATTTGATGATACTCGACACGAACGTGCTCATTGACCTCCTGAAAGGAAGAAAGGAAGCTATCGCCAAACTTTCAGAACTGGAAGAAAAAGGAGTCGTGTTGTCCACTACTACCATTTCCGTCTTTGAACTATACCGGGGACTCCGAGAAATAAGCAATCATGAAAAAATCACCCAAATATCCAAATTATTGGAATCACTCGATGTGTACCTTTTCGATAAAGAGTCCGCCCGGGATGGGGGAATGATGCTCGCCAAACTGGAACGCGAAGGAAAAGGAATCGACACTGAGGACACCATGATTGCAGGCATCGCCAAAACCCACCAAAAAAAAATCCTCACGCGAGATACCAACCATTTCGCACGCATTCCTGACATTGCCATTGAAACATATTAACCCCCTTTTTTCAGTCCAAAAAAAAAGAGGCCAGCGCAGCAAAAAAGAAAAGATAAAGGGGGCAATCGAATGATTAAATAAAACGGATTTTGAAGAAATAATACATTTTATGACTAGTATAACCGTCACAAATACACGTTTTATCGACTACTATAATAGTCATAAATAAAGAAATTAAACTGAGAAGGAAGCCTTCGAACGGATGAAGGAAAAAGGGTTCTGAACCATAAAACAATCGGGTAAATTTTTATAGATCCAAGAAGGATGGTTAATTACTAAAAAATGACTAGACTATGGGAATTGGTATAGGTCGATTGAAGATGAGTATTCCGAATATCCATTTCCAACGTAGCTGGGTATATGAGCAAAAATGGTGGGAATTCCGGCTAACCAAACCGCCTCGCATAAGCGAGGAAGCGGCCAACCAGTTGTTTAAGCAAATCAAAGAACGAAAACCCCTGTTCGAGCACCTCCTTGGTGAAATTACCCGCACGCTCCAAATTACCTGGAAACGGAAAGAAATTGAGGTCACCATGATCGCCTTATTCATTGGATCTTTCTCTAAACCCCTTACCATATCTTTGAGCGACGCCCATGGACACCCTAATGACATCGAGGACTTAATCGATATAATCATTCATGAACTCATCCACAATGCCCTCAATGAACATCCACAAATAAATGCTGCCCTCACAAAAATCCGCACAGACTACCCTGACGAACCATTCCTCACCCACATCCATATCCTCGTACATGCCCTACACATGACCTTGTATGAACAGCATCGCGGAATGGATCGGGCTCAGCGCGATATTGACAAAAGCGCTTTACACCCCTCATATGCCAAAGCGTGGCAAATCGTCACCAAAGAGGGGGCTGAAAATATACTCAACAAATATTTGTCCGATTAATCTTCAATTATTTGATTTCGTTTTTCTGTTTTCGAGTTTCCGGATGACAAAAGTGGTGTCGAAATAACCTTTTCCAATATAGTCGATTTTGTAGCCAGATTTCTTTATGATATCTACCATTTCCGCTCTTGAAAAAATACCCCTAACTGTCTTTTCGGCGATAATTTTAGACTTCCTGTTTTCGAGGATGAAATATACCATCTTCGTATACCACTTTCTATCCTTGGCATGAGCGTGCATAGAACGTGAAATAGAGACGTTTCCGGAAAAATATTCTTTTGTGCCGAAAACATCTTCCTTCATTTGATCTGTGAGAACTAAATCGAAAATCAAAATGCCATTTTCAGTCAATAGATTCCGCAAATTCTTCAATGTCCGGATAAATGTTTTAGAATCCTGGCAATAGGCGAAGGAATTGAAAAAGCTGATGATAATGGGAAATGTGGTCGGAAATGAAATTTCCTGATAGGGCTTCCTCTTCAAATGGGCATGCTTCAATTTCTTCCGTGCGATCCGCAAGAATGCCGGGCTGATATCCGATCCATATGCATCGTACCCTTCTATCTCAAATATTGCCAATAATTGCCCCGTTCCGCATGCCACATCCAGTATTTTTTTTGGTAAATTATTTTTCTGGCGATACGAATCAATAAAAGCGAATCCCTTTCGATAAAAGGGTTCACTGGAATACATTATATCCCAATAGGGCGCAATTGAATCGTAATAGCTTAAACGCATTTTACCCATCATTTTCACCAGTAATTTTTCTCGACCAATAAACCACTCTTTATAATCAGGTTTTTTACCCAATTGTTTATATATCAGTTGATATACAATTGACTTATGCCTACCCAGATCCCCATAAACAGGACCATCTTCAAGCATCCTATCGACCGGTACCCCCGCCTGGACACGGTGTTGATGATTGAGGAGGTGCTTCGAGATGCAGGTGGAGACTTTTCGGTCAGGGAAATCTGGAAGAGATTGCCCAAGCAGGTGATGTGGCAAACGTATCTGACAGTCCTGGATTACCTGGAATATTCGAACAAAATACTCATTGATCCTCGGGATAACCATCCGATATGGATTTGGGATCCTGAAGGGGTGGCCGAGGCCAAACGGAAAGGGGTCATTGTTCATTAATACCCAAACCGGCGCTCATAGTCCTTATGACTCAACCATTCTAAGATAATGGCTAAAACTTCTAAGTCGTTTCCCCTGAGGAAATAGAGTAGCCGCCATCCATTCGGTAAATCGTATTTGAAAAGATTCGTAATTCTGTATTTGACCACATATTCTTTTGGCCACAATTTTTTGGGCACCTTGATCCCACCAATCGGGTTTTCTTTCAAATCGATAAAAGCCTTATCAATATAATCGGCCAAACGACGATCTTCGAAGGGCCCTTTTCGCAGCCGATCAAGGTGATATTCCAACTGGCTATCGACCATTACTATTCGATAAATAGGAGGGACCCTAGCCATCTCGATCGAACCGTTTCTCCAAAGCGATCACGCGGGGCACCACCACTTCGAAAGCGGCCTCATAGTCCCAAATGCTTTGATGGTCATCGGATTCGCAACAAGCCACGAGGCGGCCGAGCATTTCTTCTTCATCCACGAGGTTAACCCCCTCACGGGTGTATTCCACGAGCTGCAATCCCACCAAATCCTGAAGGATGCCGCGCACGTGGTATTGGAATAATCCCGTTTGGCGGGCGATTTCCCTCAAGGAAAGGGGGGTGGGGAGGAGTACTTGTAACACGCGGGCGTGCCATTCCATGAAACCAATGCTCTCAAACCGGGAAACGGCCTTCACTAATGTCAAATCCTTAAGATTCATGCGCGAGGCGGGGTGGGGGTATTTGGAAAAAGGGGATAGGCTCACATCCCCCGACCCAACCTCCAGCGACATATAGGCTTTCAGAATGGCTATGTAATATAGGTGCGGTTGAAGGAAAATCAACCGGATGGTTGAGGCCAGGGTTTCACCGATGGGTTAAAAGCCTGCATTCCTACCAATCCGGGCATGAGACCGGCTGTGATCTCTTTGCGGAAACTTCCTATCAAAAAAGGGGTTCGCTTTTACTTCACAATCAAGATCGTTGGTTTTAGCGAGCCATCGAACGAATAATTTTTCGGAGGATGGAAAATGACACATATTTCGTTTATTTAAAAAAAACATATCTGGACTACTAAAACTGGCTGAAAAAATGACTTCCTCCCCCACCTAAAGGTGAGAGTATCCAACGATTAGAATCTTGTCACCTGCTCGCGCTGTTGCGCTCGCCACTCAAACGAACAGTCGGCCTAAAGACCGAGGTATAAAACCACAAGACGAGGAATTATTCTGTCTGCCGTTACATTTATTAATAAAAAAAAATTAATGTCATTATAATGGACTTTTCAAAAGAGGAATTAAGTAAAATAAAGAAGGATAAAATTTTCATTAAACAAATCAATAATTCTAAATATTGGATAAAACCTCTTTTTGAGCATAAAACATATCTCTTAGGAAATGTTAAATCGCATAAAAAATATTTTCAAGCACTAAAGAAATATTTAAGAAAACACATTCCTGAAACAAAATTCATTAAGTTTGATAAGAGAATAACTTTAATTGTCCAAAAAGATATTACAGGAAAAAAGCTAACAAAATTAAAGGAAATTAAAGAATTAATGAATTTGAAACAAAATAAGAGTTTCAGGAATGGACTTAAAAAATTGCTTGAAAATAAAAAATGGGTTATTGATTTGTATATCTATAAAGAAAATTTTATTTCTACAAAAAACAAAGAATTATTTTATATCGATGGAAGAATGCCAATATTTCCAGAGCCAAAAGAAGATAGATATCAAATAAGTAAAAAAAGGACATTATGGCTTCTAAGGCAGACAGAATAATTAGACATAACACCTATTAAGCGTAATAATATTACGAACAAACCCTCAAATGAAACGAGTTACTAAACAAAGTGTTAAGTCAATGTATAGAAAGAAGCGCATTCTGGAAGAAGTATATACCATTAAGGAAGGAAAAAAGGAATTTTCCTTCTCTTCCAATGATATTTCATATTGGCACTCTCTTGAGGATTTGAAGCGATATGCCAGCCCATATTTCAAATTAGTTCGAACATATGGAGATTATACTGGTGCTGAATTTAATTCCAATTTTTCGAGGCGAATGATTACGGCATGGGAAAAGGCATAGATAAATCAACCAAGGGGTTGATGATTCTATTTTTCCTATTCTCCAAAAAATTATCTATATCTTTTTATCCACTTAGCCTTGATACTAAAAAATGAAATTTTTGTATGCCTATCACGCGGAATCCCAACTCCAAGAACGAAAAATCGATCGTGCGGTTGTGGAAGATGCGATAAAAAATCCAGATAGAATCATCCCATCCCGTGATAATACAATTATTGCGCAAAAAGAGGGAGACGGGCGTTTACTACGCGTGGTCTATAAAAAGGAAGAAGATACCCACATCATCATCACCGCCTATTACACAAACCCCCATCGTTACACGGAGAAGAAACCATGAAAATCACGTATGATCCCGAAGCCGATGCCATGAGCATCCGATTCCAAAAAGGAAAATACTACATCAGCAAAGAAACCGCTGAAGGAATCATCATTGATTACACCAAAGAAGGAAAAATCATCGCTATCGAAATATTAAACGTGGCCAAGCGAATGCCCATCAAAAACATTCAAAACGTATCCGTTGATTTTCTCAAACAAACAGCTTTATGATGAAACTTTTTTTTTAAAAAGTTCGAACCAGCAAAAATTCGACAAATGATTAAAAATGCATCGAGAATAGACACTGGAATGCCTATCCTCCCTTTGATCATGGCGGGTCGACTGTCCGAACGATGGGAAAGGAAACGTAAAATCCCCTCTACGTGAACGCCATGCATCCGCCCCTTTCTCGCATCGCCCTGTTCCAGCCCAACCTGTGGAAATTCTACCTGTTCAAATTCTTCATGGGATTGCATTTCTTCGGCGCCATCCTCATCCCATTCTTCACCGAATGGGGCGGTCTGAATTTCACGCAGATATTCTTCCTGCAGGCCTGGTTCATGTTCTGGATATTCGCCCTGGAGGTGCCTACCGGAACACTCGCGGACCGGTTCGGACGGAAAACATCCATCGTGGCAGGAGTATTCATCAATATCATCGCGGTGCTGCTGTACATCTACCAACCCACCTTCGAGGTATTTTTGGTAGCGGAGTTCATGTGGGCGATGGCCTCTTCTTTGATATCCGGTGCCGACGAAGCCTTGCTGTATGATACGCTCAAGACTATTGGGAAGGAAAAAACCTCCAAGAAAACGTTTTCACGGGTGGAAAGCATGGGGTTGTTAGGTATAGGGATCGCCAGCCCGGTGGGCAGCCTATTAGTGGCCCAATTCGGATTCCCATCCGTCTACTACGCCACCGCGGGAGCATTGGGTATCGCGGCCCTGATCGCCCTCACGTATCGCGAGCCCCCGGCATTCGAAAAGGTCATCCAGAAGGACTACTTCGCCCTCCTGAAGGGTGGATTGAGGTATCTTCGGGATCATCGGATTCTCCGGATCCTGGCCTGGGACGCCATCTCTATTGGAACAATTGCCTATTTTATGATATGGCTGTTTCAACCACTCCTCCAACAAGTGGGGGTGGGCATCGCCTATTTCGGATTCGTGCATGCCGCCTTGATTGGAGTGGAAATCCTGGCGCTCCAGGCCTATCCCCATGTTGATAAGCTGTTGGGAAACAAACGCCAGCTCCTCTTTCTCACGAGCATCGCCACGGGAATAGGATTCCTCATCGCGGGAGTGGCCAATGACCCTGTCATCGCCATATTCGCCATCCTCCTGGCCGGTGGAATTGGGTTATCTCGGAAGCCCATCCTATCCAGCTACATGCAGAAATATATCCCCTCCGACCAACGCGCCACGGTGGGGAGTGCCATCAACATGTTCCGCACCCTCGCCATCACCATCGCCAACCTCATCGTGGGGACATTAGCTGACTGGAGCATCAGCAACACCCTCCTCATCCTTGGAGTAACAGCGATAGGGTTGGCTTACGTATCTAAAGTGGAAGAAGAGCATTTGATCGACTGAGGAACCTGTATGCTTAATCCCACCCCAAACCTCAAAATCCTGGTGGATACGGTGAGGGACCCGGCCGATATGGCTGAACTGACCCATCTGGCTCTCGCCGCCAATATCCACATTTACATATCTGGAAATTCGATACGGCATGATCATCCCAAAGTCCAAAGAAAAATGAATTCGTGGAACCCTGATTTCCCGGCCTCCACCATAAACGGGCTCATTCAGTATTCTTCTGATTTCTACCAATTAGTCGGACAATTCCATGAGAAAGGATATCGCATCACGGGAACATCACCTGATGCACCCCAATCCCTTTTTTCGGTCGATCTTTCAAAAGGGAACCAATTAGTGGTATTCGGAACTGAAATGGGAGGATTAAGCCACGCCAAACGCCAATGGATGGATCGCATGGTCAGTATCCCGATGCACAACCATACGCGATTTTACACAATCCGCACCATCGTCCCAATCATCGCATATGAAGGACTTAGGCAACAGGGTTATTTGAGATGAAATCCTTCCCGGCCTAAAGGCCGAGGTATAAAACCACAAGACGGGGAGTCGAAAAATCACTATAACCATCGCTTTGACATCCTAAAAGGAAGTCAACAGAGCTGTCCATTGACTCCACTTTATAAAGGTGAAAACCTAATGTCAGTCGACACTTCAACACGCGCACTGATGAAAGATATTTTAGAATGGGTGATTTTTGATGCGATCAAAGCCCGTAATTAGGACCATTCAAAAGAAGGATATCAATCGCGTTTATTCGATCGGCAAGCAATTCTTTTTCGGGCCCGACAAATGGGATTGGGGATGGACGATTGAGTATGTCACTTTCCTGTCCGAGTATCACACCGATACCTTTTTCGTCGCTGAAATGAATGGATCCATTATCGGTTTCATCGTTTCAAAAGCACCTATCAGTTCGGATAAACCCACCGTCGGGTGGTTGGAATCCATGGCAGTCCTTCCTGAAAACCAGAAAAAGGGGGTTGGAACCGCCCTCATGGACCAAGCTATCAAAGTATTGAAGAAAAAGGGGATGCATTCGGTCCGATTAACCAATTGGCAATCCAAAAAGCACCTGAACTCCCTGTATGAAAAGTACGGGTTTTCCGCGAAAGACCACTTGATCATGCGCGAAAAGATGCTCGAATGAAATCCTATTCAACATTAACTAATGAAGGCTACAGCCCCTGGTGTCCTTTAGAATGAAAGAAAGCAAAGATAATGCAAAACAAACGAATGGATCTCACCTACCAACTAAAAGCAGGCGGAGGGTTCTCCTGAAACCACCATAAAGTTTTTCACTAACGATATCAGCCGATCCATCTTGACTATTAAATTAGAAATTGGGCGCTTTACCAAAAGAACCTTGTTGTCACTAACAATCTTACCAATTACCACATTAATTTTTTTGTCTACCATAACCTACATGCAATCAATAATAGTATAAGACTTGGCAATATTCTCTCAAGTAATTATTCCAATATCTTCTTCAATTCCAGAAAATTTCTGATAACGTAATCAGGCTTTGAATCCCATGCAGAAGAAAATTCATTGTTTTTTGGATTATACCAACAAGTCTGGAATCCTGCTTTCCGTGCGTTCATATCCCGTGGCGAATCTCCCACCATTAGAATATTTTGAGCTTTTATATGTGGAAATTCTTTCCGAATATTCTTTAGAAACAATCGAAAAATATGAACCCTGGATTTATCAGCGTTTACCTCACATGAAATGATTATGCGATGATCCGCAATTCCTAACTCATGTTTCTTAACCCAACGTCGACCCCAATTTACGAGGGAATCAGAAATAACTCCAGTAACAATCTCTTTACGCGCCAAAAAACGCATTAAATTCTTTACCCTAGGAGAAATCCGTCGAGGACTATGATCATTCTCCCGATGCGAATAGTGTGCATCCCGCATCATAGTGAAAACGGAACGAGAAGGAGGAATACCCAATAACTCCAGAACCTTCTCATCGTACCAAAAGAATCCTTTCTTGGCCCAAGATTTCTTGTGTTCAGTCCGAACCTTCTCCATCGCCGCATCAAAACGGGGTATTGAAACATCATAACCCAACGACCGAAGGACACGGACCTTTGCGGACCGCGCCCGGCGCTTGGACGCTTTCGTTTCGTGATACAAGGTTCCGTGAATATCAAAAGCGATACACTTTATAGGTGGTTTTTCCGCCATGAAAACCTATTTACCCGCATTCGAATAAATGACTTCCCCCCTACTAAAAGGCCGAGGAACTCAAGTTGGAAAAATATTCCATATTCTAATAAATCCTCCCTTCGTTTCATGTAGCATGCAATCAGGAACCAAAATCCAAAATAAAAGAAAAAAAGCTGAAAAAAATATTCCCACATCGATTGTTCTAGTCTTCGATCCGGATTTTAAACACATTTTAATGGTGAAGCGCGTAAAAAATTACTTTGGATTTGATTGGGGATATATAGCTGGAAAATCGGATAAGGGAGAAACGGCTCATGAAACGGCATCACGAGAAATGTGGGAAGAAATAGGCATCCGCCAATACCCCCAACATATCCATTCCTTAAGTGAATATGGAATAAAATCACCACCAGACCCATTTACGATATTTATTACATCCATCCCCAAAGAAATACCTCTAACTATCAAAGTAGATGAAATAAAAGAAGCCAAATGGTTCCCCATTCATAATCTTCCCGAAAGTCGACCAATGAGTGAGGATGCCGTTATCCAATCCATTATTTCAGTAGTAAAGTCCATCTTATTGCTACCCTATCGACAAAATGTCCAATTTTGGTGCTACCGCAAAGATGGAAAAATTCTCTTGCTGGATGAAAGCACCACGGATGAGGTATATTGGAAATTCCCCCAAGGAGGGATTGAATCCAATGAAACCCATGAAAAAGCCATTACACGTGAGTTGGAAGAAGAACTCAATATCAAAACATTTCAGATATTGTCCAAAGCGAAATACATCAACCGATACAATTGGCCACCTACCCTGCTAGTGAAAGGATTCCGCGGCCAAGAACAACACATTTATCTAGTATATTTACCCCATCCAAAGGAAGTCAAACCCAATAAAAAAGAAGGAATCAGACAAGCCAAATGGATGACTTTCCACGAAGCAATAAGCCACTTTCTCATTCCCAATCAAAAACTAGCCGCGGATAGAATATGGAAAGAATTCGAGCCAATCATCAAGAGGGTTGCGAAGCCTTTGCTTTAACACAATATTTTTGTCGCCCACTTTAGCTGTGTAGACTATAGAATACATCCCTGTTTTATTTTCCTTTATTTCGGAAATAGTACGTATTGGAACATGCAGAATACTGGCTATTCTCTTTTTCACGTTTCTTCTGTTCATGTCAATTAGTTACATTTCAAGTATATAATTACTTATTATATTTTCGAAGCCTTTTTCCCGCACAATTTTCCACGCTTCCTGAGTACTTTTATGATTTTTCCTTTTTTCAATTTCGTTTTCACAAAGATACTCTTTGTTTATTTTTCTAAATAATTTATTTTGTATTGCATACACTAGGATATGCGAGTAGCTATCATTTTCAAGAGTTGGAAAGTCTTTTTTTAACTCTGTTATCCCTTTTCTTACTTTTATTTCTTCCAGTGCATTATGAATAAGCTCATGAGTTATCAGATAAATTAAATTTTCATTATCCATTCGTTTCCCGTTTGAAGTGCAAAGTGATATTGTCAAGGGATCTGAAAAAGTAGTATTATGCGCACGGAATGGTAAAACATAAATTCTAATTTCCTTTCTTCTCCAAATTACTTTAATAAAATCAGATATCATTTTCAAATTATTTTCAAGTTCAGGAATTCTTGTTTTTAATTCGCTAATAGACAACTTAAAATCATCATCACTTAATTCCGCAATCGGAATATCATTCATCATCCCCAAAATCTTTTGAGAATAAATTCGACTATTCTTTATCAGTATCTCAGGATACATGATATATCGTAGAAAGTTCTTGTTAAATATCTATGTAGCTTTCTTAACAAGCACATCATTACTCAACTGAAAAAAGGTATTTTGGACCATTATAAGAATTGCAAAGCGAGGGAAAAAAGCACATCACATATTTGCATTTATATATTCCACCCCTTATTATGTATCATATGGAGGGATTTTCCTGATACCTGAAACAGGTTCATTAGAGCTCTTGACGAGCCAGCCGAAGAATGCCAAGGGAGCGATTATTCAGAAGCTGGCTAAGCAATGGCCATTGACAGCCAAGGAGCTATCCAATATTCTCCAACGAGAATTTGCCCTACAAGTTACCTATCAGCGGTTCATAAAGCCCTTCAAGAGCTCGAAAGGGATCACGTAGTGGAAAAGAATGAGCATGGATACCAATTTCACGAGAATTGGATCCAAAACGTCCTCAAAATATCCAACGCCATCGCCCAAAACTATTCCCGAAATGAGCCCTTGGATTTTGATAAAGACGTTATCCAGCTCCACTTTACCTCATGGTTGAATGCCGGCCGGTTTGGAAGTTTCACGTTTAAGAATGAATTTCCTAATCCGGAGCATAAACCCATCCTGTCCTGCTGGATGCATGTATGGCCCGTCAGCACGGTATCCGCGGAAGAAAGCAGGATACTATTAGAGCAATCCAAACGGGAAAAAGGGCTATTCTGCGTATGCCCTAACAATACGCCTCTCGATCAACTGTTTGCCGACTGGATTGGGAAACTCGGACGGAAGCATATTTTAGGAGTTGATATGAAATTAGACCATGACTATGTCATCAAAGGAGATCACATCGCCCAGTTTTATTATCCCAAAAGCTTCTTGGAAAAGGTGGATTTATTCTACCGAGATAACACCGACATCAAAAATATCGATTATCAAAAACTACAAGAACTCGCCACTGAAAAGACAAATATTCATACAATTGTCATTCGAAATAAGGAACTAGCGGAAGCCAAAAGAAATGAATTGCTGGAACTGTTTCAAAACCAGTAGAAAGGGTTAGATATGGAACGATACACCCAACTCCTAAAAAAGCCGCAAACCGCCAAAACCGCCATTATTCAATATTTGGCCAGCGACTTTCCACACCCCATTAAAAAAATCCATCATATTTTACAACGGGAATATGGAATGGATATATCCTATCAAGCCGTGCACAAAGCCATACAAGAACTAGAAGAAGAATCCATCCTCACTAAAAAAGATGGGCAATGGCAACTCAACCCCACCTGGTTGGATTCCCAGGAACGATTCATCCATCAAACAAAACAAAAATATCAAGGAAACAAAAACAAATACAACATCAACCTGAACTACGATGGGCCACAGGTATTTGAATTTGATAATTTTACGGACTTTTCAGTGGAGACGGCAAATCTAGTTGCTAAGCAGGTCTTGTATCAGAATGGAGAAAAAGCATACTACATTCTTGAGTATGGATACTGGCCACTAAAATTCAAATTTGATCACTTGCATGTTATATACAATCTCGTAAAAAAGTCCCCTAATTCTATTTACATTATTCGAAAAGTAACTACGTATGGTAAATGGGTACAAAAACAATACTTGAGAGTTGGAGGAATTGGGATTATTGGATCAAAAATACCTATCGAAGACGACTTCTGGATTCAAGGAGAATGGATGGGACAGGTACATTTCCCTGCCGAATCCAAAAAAATTATTGAACAATATTGGAATAAATGGAAAAATCTAGAGGATAGCTTCAAAGAACTCGGACTGAAAAAAGAGCCGAAAATGGTCATACTTGCTACCGTTACCAAAAACCCATCCATGGCAAGATTTTTGAGTAAGGAGATAGAGAAATACCTAGCAGCTGGGTAGACTCATGCAAATTGAAGAAAGCTTGAACTTACTGAACCAAAAGCCGAGAAATGTAAAGAACGCAATCGTACAGAAATTATCTATGAAATGACCGGTTTCGCTCAAACAGCTCGATCACGCACTGAAACGAGAATTCGGAATGGACGTAACATATCATGCGGTGCACAAGACGGTTTCGCAATGACTTCCTCTGCGGCCTGAAGGCCGCGGTATCCATGTAGAGCAAGAACGACAAACGGCTCGCGTAAACGCTCGCCAAACGTGGGGCGACGAATGTCGCCCTGAAGGGCGAGGTATCAACTTTTTTCCACAGGCTTTTTTCTAAAAAGCCGGAATGACAGAATTTCCCGCCTCGACGAACTAAAAAGAAGTTTGATTTCTCTCAAAAATTGTGATTAAAATTTATCAATTGTTTCTCGGATTTTTGCCATTTTTGTGTGCGTATCAACTTTGAATCCATCTTCATTTTGTTTTGAAACCTCGATATTTTCTGTTAAAATATCAAGGGTGTTTTGATGGCCTTCCTTAATTGCTTTTCCCAAATTTTTTTTAAGTGCGATTGCAAATGTATTTGCTTTTTTTTCATCAAGAAAGTGTGCGATAATACTTGTTGGTGCTTGATTCATGACTTCCAAAAATCCTTGCTTTGCAAATTGAAATCGATAAAAAAATTTCTCGCCGATAACATCTTGCCCCATATAATAAATTTTCTCTGATAAATCCTTGCTTAGAAAATCGATAAATTCAAACAAAGCATTCTGTGCCTTTTCCTGCTCACTCATTTGATCCCTGAAATTTAACTTCTCATTAATAGCCACAGAAAAATTTAATGACTCAGGTAAATCTACAAGAGAAACCCAAACATGTTTTGTTTCCATAAGGTAAAAAACCCATCTTAATATTTAAACTCAAACCACAGTTATGTTTAATTATCAACTAATGGTGAATCTGCGGTCGCGTTAATTGATGCAAATAATCATTCCCTTCATGAAACATTATGTCTAATTCTGTTGAATGTTTCATACGTTTGATATGATGAGCATGCAAATATTCTTTCAAAACTTCTGATTCGTCTTCTGTGTAAACAACGGTAACAAGACGATGGTTTTTTCCAGCAGACATATTTAGCTCGTTCACAGCACTGGAATAATTTTCGGATTGTTTGACAGTGAGTAAATAGCAGGAAAATTCAGTCGATAAAAATTCAGAAAAAATATCATTTGTTTTAAATAAAAGCGGTGA
This sequence comes from Candidatus Diapherotrites archaeon, assembly GCA_030688545.1. Classification (NCBI taxonomy): domain Archaea; kingdom Nanobdellati; phylum Candidatus Iainarchaeota; class Candidatus Iainarchaeia; order Candidatus Iainarchaeales; family Candidatus Iainarchaeaceae; genus Candidatus Iainarchaeum; species Candidatus Iainarchaeum sp. Next base: position 343,618 of record JAUYHT010000002.1, read on the forward strand.
GGATTGAGATTCACTTAAAAAGTCACCCGAAAACTTTTGCAATTGATTTAAGCTTGATAATTCATTGCAACGTTTTCCTACCATGGATAAAATTTCTGGGTTTACATTTCCTACCTTTGTTTTCTTATTCATTGGGTCACCAACCCATTTTCCATAACTTTCAAATTTTTCTATTAATAATGGCATTAATTCTGAATTCTTTCCCGAAGCATCAAATATCGATTTCAATGCATTACAACCAATTGGCCAAGTTAAAGAAGATTCAACAGCAAGGTCGACTGTTTTTCTAATATCGGCAGAGCTTGCACAAATTGAAGCTGTACGTCCTGTTGTATGCTTCAATACAATTTTATCTGAAAAATGATCAACTTTGTGATCGCCATTAATTTCCCACCGGAGTAAATTTTCAACTACCCCATTATCCCCAAAAGCCCAAATTGCAGACGATGAATCTACAAGGTCAAAGTGTATTTTTCCTTTGCTTTGGTTGTTCGTGTCCCAATTTACAACATGTAAAGCTTCTTTAGGATACCCACATTGAATTAGTGTCTGTATTGTTTTGGAGGCAATTGGAAAATCTGTTTTTGAAGGTTTAAAAATCCCTGGCAATCCCAATGAAATTAACCATGCAGCAACAAAACTTGTTACTCGGGGGTCATTTCCAGGAGTTACAACATAAACATACCCGGAAATGGGATGCATGTACTTAAACATGGGATGGCCTTCAATCGGATTTCGTCCGATTTTACCGTTATTGATACCAATTCGTTTCCGGATGAGATCTGGTATGATTTTGAATATTTTCTCAACCTCATTCAACTGATCTTTGACGGCGGTTATTGGCATTCCTGATAATTTAACCCATGATTCAATTTCATCGTCTGTAAATTTTATTTTTCGACTAGCTTCATACAAAATATTTGAACGCTCCTCAAATGGCATTTGCGCCAAAGTAGCAGTAGACGAGCGTGCTTTTGAAATTGCAGTTTTGGCATCAAGTACTCCCGCGTTTGGTACCTCGATTACAAAACCAGGATCATAAAAAGATTGGATTGGAAAATAAGCTTTAGTTAGGCTGATGCTACTTCCACCAATTAAATTTTCAAATTTTAGACGCATATAACCACAATCTCAACTATCTTCATTTAAAAGGCCATAAAAAATGGAAGATTGTTTCAAAAAATCACTTAAAATATTGGAATACTTTCGTCTTATGACGAAAATAGCGTTGCCAAAATACTCAAAATGAATTTAGCTATAAATAAATCACACATAAAAAAATCACATGAACCAAGCAATCAAAAGGATGAGTCGCAGTCCAATGATGGATTTTTTTGGAAAAGTTCCCAAAAATTGTATTAATTTATCAGTAGGCGAGCCATTATTTGATACTCCTAAAAGAATCACAGATTTTGAAATTGATTCTTTAATCCAAGGAGCAAATAGATATACACCAGTAAAAGGCTTTTTGGAGTTGCGTGAAAAACTTGCTTCTAAATTAGCAAAAGATAATCATATAATAACCCAACCAAAAGATATTGTTGTAACATGCGGAAGTTCTGAAGCAATTGGACTCACAATACAATCAACACTTAATTTAGGTGACAACGCAATAATTATTGATCCACATTTTCCCATCGTAGCTCCGCAAATAGAATTTACCGGGGGCATTGTAAAAAGACTGTCTTTAATGGAAAAGGATCATTTTCAACCAGACATAGACTTGCTCAATAAAATGATTGACAAAAAGACAAAATTAATTTACATGAACACTCCCCACAATCCAACTGGAAGCGTATTTTCAAAAAATAGTATTTTAGAAATAATTGATATTGCCATCAAAAATGATATTTATTTGATTTCAGATGAAGTATATGAAAAAATTATATATTCTGATAAACATCACTCGCCTGCAAGTCTTTCTAACTATCCTAAAATAATAACTGTAAATTCTTTTTCTAAATCTTACTCTATGTGCGGCCATCGTGTTGGTTATGTGGTTACAAACAGCGACTTGATTGATAACATTGAAAAACTTAAATTTTCGTTGTCAGTGTCAACGCCAAACAGTTCCCAAAAAGCAGCCATTTGTGCATTAGATTCAGATAAAGAGTCCAACGAAATGGCAAAATTATACAAGAAACGTAGAGATATTATAGCAAATACAATTGGTAAACTTGGGCTTGACTTTGTCCTTCCAAAAGGGGCGTTCTACTTTTTTATCAATGTTAAAAGATTTGGTGGGGGGCAAAAGGTTTACGAAATGTTGCTAAAAAACAATATTGTTGTCTTACCTGGAATTATATTTGGTAAGGCGTACTCAGACTATATTCGAATTAGCTATGTCCTGAATGAAGCAGGTCTAGAAAAAGCTATGCAAAAGTTTACAGAAATTATTAGCCAATACAACAGCCATTCTGAATTATTTCGTTAGGAACATCGATTCGGTCGATATCTGTTATAATGGGGCTTTTTCTTCCGCAAGAACATTCCATATCACCTAAAAATTTTACGGAATCTCCAGGGGCGTAACGAATATATCTTGTCCCTTCTCTTGCAAGTGTTGTGTAAATCAGAATTCCCCTTTCATTTTTCTTTACTGGAACCATTGTCCCGCTTTCATACTTTACTATCTCAACAAAATGAGGGCCGTAGTTTAAATGCATGTTATTGTATTTACAAAACCTGGAATCTCCCCCAATAGTACTAGATGCTTGTGGTATTGCCTCGCTGGAGCCCAACGTTGTTGCCAATTTCTTATTATACGCTTCAGACCAATTAATTACTTCATCGATTAATTTATACCCTGTGATAAAGTAAGTATTCACAGTACTCTCTAAAATATCTTGCCCCTCATCTACCAATGCAACAAAATCCACACCACCGCCTTTCTTTGTATTATCTCCATCAGGAGACAATGGACCTTGTACAGTCGCCAACACATTTACAGAATAATCCCTTATTGTATTAATTATATCCGAAGCGGTGTCAGTTGTCCGCCTTGGAATAAACTGCATTTGCAAAATTGTTGACGCCTCCTTAATTATTTCACCACCTTTGTGTGTTGGATTGTAGGTTGAAAGGATCGTATCCCCTTTTTTCATGCCCATGGCAGAGAAACAACGAGCTAAACCATACGATTCTACTTTTCTATCATTTTGAGTAATAAAGGTTGGAGTTGCAACACCCTTCGTCCCTCCACTTTTGTAAATAAATGAATGTGGTAACCCATGTGGTGCCATGGATAATGGATTTTTGGCAACTTTATTGCGAAATCCGATAGTGTCAACGGAAGTATCTTTTACCAGTATTGGCAAACGATAAAAGTCATCGATAGAATTCAACTTCAAATTGGGAGAATATCCACCATAAATTTCTGGCATTAATTCTCTTGCTTCATTTACCGTGGTTATTAATAGGCTAAAAAATAAATTAGCCGCTTTTTTTGTTGATAGTTTATCCCACTCTGGAAGAAACCATGCGCTTATTGGAATACTATTGGCAGAGGTTATTCGCCCTGATTCAACCTCGGAGACGATTTCCTTAAAGGAGTTTAACCCAGACATTATTACCACTACTTAGAAATCTCATGAAGCATTTTTGAATATAGCACAAAGATGTCGGCATTTAAGTGATGAAAGCCAGTACCCCCACCTGGTTTTGATCCTATTTCACCAAAAGAAGAAAAGCCAATAATTGGCGCCCTGAATTTCTTTTTTAAAGATTTAAGATCTTCTACCACATTTTCCTTCAAGACAACCCGACAGGATGCACATAAAATTGCCAAACAAAATGCCGCGGGACCTGTTTCAGAAGTATATTCCATTATATCTTTTGCAACTTCTGCAGGAGCTGAAACTACGTTTTTAGGATCTGCATCCATTATGTACACGGGCCACCCTTCGATGAAGGGCGCTGTAAATGCCATAAAGTCCCCATTTGGTACTCCTCCTGCACGGATTACATAGTTACCATAAAGATCTGGAACACCTAATGGTTTAAGCTGTGTTAATTCTAAATAGTTTTTAACAAACTTTTCCTTTGAAATGCCGAGCTGTTCTGCATACCAATCAACGGGTTTTTTTCCTGAAATACTGGTGACAACATAACCACCTTTATCAACTCCAGAAATATAACCAAATTTATTTAGCCGTTTAGCACCATGCGCCATGGACAAACCATACAAATGACTACATACGTTAACCGTTATTATTAAGCCATCCTTTAGTACTTTTCCAGAGTGAAGAGAATAGATATCATAAGGCTTGCCAGTAAAAAGCTTCTCAAGTTCTACACCAAAACTTCCACCGTAAATGGGTACATCGAGGCCGACTTCATCTGAAATTCCATTAATAATTTTCATTTCTTCCCCCATTTGTGGCAGCTTCATTCCACGAGAGAACGCAAAGACAAAAAATGAAGGAATTTTAACCATCCATTTTACATGAGCATTCTTCATTCGAGTAAATTGTAGATATGGATCTACAAACTTGTCTATGGAAAGTTTTTCCAACGCTTTTGAAACTGCTTCACGGGCTGCTTCACGGGGACTTTTCGAAACATTATCAATCGATGCAACTCCAACATGAAGATAATCACTTTGAATTGAGGCGACAACAATTCCTTTCCTAAACATTTTTTCTTCAAAATAAACAGCGTCTGCACTTCCTCCAACAAACTCTGTACCACCTAAAACCGACATAAGACCTTCGTTAAGTTTATTTGGATCGTAATCTCCTGCAAAGAATACATATGTTATTGTTGGCGCTTTCCCTTTTAGTGGTGCTATAGCAGACATAGCAGCTTCTTTGGCGGCTTTTACTGGATCACTAGAGATGCTATAACCTGTTCCAACAGTTAACGCACTTTCTTTTTCCTTCATAATATTTTTGCCAGCTGTTCGCATTTTTTCACCACCAGAAATGTCCACGTTGATTAGGCTGACTAACCGCGAGCTGGTATTTAAACAAGTCACTATTCTTATCGAAAGTCTCCCTTTTTTTAATCAAAAATGAACACTCTTTATCTCCCGAAGCTAAACATTGGTGTTCCAAGGCTTCAATATTTGGTTCATTGAATAGTAAAGAAAATGCCCCAGCCAGCATGCCCCTCGCGACGTGATCGACCGGGTGTTTTGTCTTTCCGTAATTTGAGGCGACAGCCGAACCATCCAAACTAACAATAGCTTGCATTTTTGCAAAATCGATTGAATCAATATTGTATATTCCATCTCCATGAGAATTCAGTAAATTAAATATCAGGCCCATATATTCTGTTCGATTCATTGAAACTCCCGCCTTTAATGTATTTGAGAAATTTTTAAATCCTACATCTTTACTTACATTGTAAATTTGTTGTGGAAGCTGATTATCTACCTGCTGTTGTAAGTTAGATATCAAACTGGAAGGCATCATTACAAATCGATCATTAAAAAATGATATATTTCCCTTTTCAAGTTTCAATTGTTTGACAAGCATCATTTTAGAAATAAAGTCGTATGTCATAACCATCAAAGCTTGTTAACTAAGTCGGTGCTTTCTTGCAACTCAATTCCCTTACTAGTTATAATATAGTCAAGTGTGTGAAAGCCATGATCAGTGTACCTCATTTTCCTTACCTTTAATGTCCGAAATTTTGTTCCTTCCAGAAAATGCAGTGTCACCACACCATCAACTATAAATTCACTCACTCCATCAGTGGAAAAACCTACATCTCCTTCATGTAATTCGGAAGTGAATATTACAGTTGTTCCAAATTCTTTGAACTTGTTTAGTACATTATAAAGAATAATTTTGGTTACAATTTGTTCAGTACGTTGTATAGGAGATACAGTGTCTACAATGTTTATCATTGAAAATGCTTTATCCTTTTGTAATTCACCTAGCATCAACGAATCTGTAAGAGTAGTCATTGAGTCAATGACAATTCTTTTAGGTTGAAATGTTTTAACTAATTCTTCAATTTTTGTCAGAAAGTGATCTTCTTCCAAGACTTTAAAGAAGATAATTCTGAGTAAATTCCGATTTTCTAGATCTACCAGATTCCATCCAAATTGAGACGCTGATTTCTGCAATTCTTCTTCGGACTGCTCAGTCGAGATATATAATCCTTTTTCCCCATATAGGGTGGCCCCATTAACAAGATACTGTAAGGAGATAGTAGATTTCCCAGTCCCAGCCCCCCCAGAAAGTAGTACGAGGTTCCCTTCGGGAAATCCCCCATTGAGGGCTTTGTCCAACCCCTGGATGCCAGTCTTGCTGCGTTGCATGGGCTAGGTATATTTTAGCGGTATAAAAAGGGATTGCCCGGATAGCTAAACGTGGATTTAAAACCTCTTAAAAGTTGGTTATGTTTATGGATACATCGGGTGGGATACCTTTTGGAGGTAGCGGGCAGCGCGTTCGCGACCAGGTTTTAGTAATCTTAAGTGAGGAATTTCCTCTGACGGTAAAAGAATTGTTTAATCGCATATCGCGCCAAGGACATGAAATTACATATCAGGCTGTTCACAAAGTTGTCAATCAACTGATGGATGAAGGAATAACGGAGAAAAAAGGAAAAGGTGTTCAATTAAGTCAAAGTTGGATTCACAAGGTAAAAGAATATGCGTTTAATGTCGATACTATATATACCAAAGGAAAACAATACAAACTACCCCGCTTCTTCGAGAAACCATACACGATTGTGTTCGACGACTTTTCAACGTATGTTGTTTGGATCGCAGAAAATCTTCGCGACGGAAAATTCTCACAGGGAAAGACGGGCATAGTATATGGAATGTTTTATCACGCCCCATGGCCTTTGCGCTTTAATTTTTCTGATTTTGAATTGTTAAGGCAAATGGCCACCAAATGCCATGCAATTGGAATTTCGGCATGTGATATGCCTTTTGATCGGTGGGTTGCTACTCACTTTAAGCTTGGTGGAGTAAAACAATTCAAAACAGGAATGAAAACCAAAATAAAAGAAGATTATTACGTGACTGAGGATGTTGTGGTTCGTGTGAAGTTTTCTCCTGAAACGATTGCATTTCTCGACAAGATCTATTCTAAAATTCATGATTTAAAGGATCTTTTTCACTTTTACCTAGTTGAATTAGAACGAAAAGCCCCAATTCATATTGAATTAACAGCTGAGCGAAATCCCATGTTGGCAAAAATGATTGAAAACCAAATCAAACAATACCTAAACGAAACGGAGAAAGGAAAATGAGCACGCAAAAATTAACTTCGATTCCCTTTATCGGTGGCCAAGGTTCTACGCGCGATGAAATCTTAGCCATTTTGAGCGAAGAGTTTCCCTTTTCCGCCAAGGAAATTTATGCCCGTGTCAAACGACAGGGAAGAAATGTTTCCTATCAAGCGGTTCATAAAACGCTCCAATCCTTGATCGAACAGCGTGTGCTGGAAAAACAAAATTCCACATATCTCATCCAGAAAGAATGGATTACCAACATCCGGGATCATTTGACTATATTGGAACATCAATATCAGGAAAAACCTTCGGCCAAAAAAGTGTTAGAGGAAGCCAAAAAAACCACCGTCAAACTTCACTTTTCGAGTTTAACGACAATGAGTGTTTTTACTGCCGAATTGTTGGGTTTGTATCGTGAACAAACTAAAAGACCAGTTCCCCATTTCGCATTTTTGCGTCATGCATGGTGGCCATTGAAATTCGAACCATCCCAATATTTTTTATTCAAGCGAATGGACGATAATAATCCTAATAATCGAGTCGTCGTCATCAAAAACGATCCCTTCGATAAGTGGATCGTTCGATACTACATGCTTGTGAATAGTTCGAATAGGTTGCGATTCGAAGAAAAAGCAAAATGGGAGGAAGACTTGATTGTAAAAGGGGACTTGGTTTTGCAAACACGATATTCCAAAGAAACGTTAAAACGCATGGATGACATCTACCAAAAAATATCCGGACTGACTGAATTATTCGACACATATTTTGTGAACATAGGAAAAGACGAAGGATTTGATATAGACATTACCATATCACACAATCCGACTATGGCAAAACTCATTACGGAGAAAATTAAAGGCTATTTTGGCGAATAAATAGCTTATTACATCCCCGGCCCAAAAAGCCTTGGCATTAGATTGTGAATCTGGTATGACCCCTTCCCCGGTCTAAAAGCTGAGGTATAAAACCCAAGACTGCAGCGCTAACGCGCTGCCATTAAATTCGGCTCAGTTCAGCCCAATATTTTGATCAAGGGTATAGTAGGGGGAGTAATAGCCACTCCCCAGGGGATCGATGGCGCGGCAGCGCAGGCCAACGTTGGGTTGGGTGCCAAGGCCTGAAATGTCCCATGCGAAAGAGAGGCTGGCGTCGTGCACCCCTATTTCCTGCCAATTGGAGGGGTTGGTGTTGGTTTGGGGCGTGCCGAAGGCGAGGGCCGTATCATAGGCATGACCGGGAGCGTTCCCCGTGTAGATGTTGTCCGACTCAGAAGCATTCCCGCCGTGATTCCCCACGGAGAGATAGGGGTACCAGTGATTGGCGCCTTCCCATCCGTTCACCTTTACGAAAGCAGAAGCGTTGGCGTCCATGATGAAGGCCCCCATCCACCCGGTGCGGGAAATCAACACTTCCGTGCGATCCCCAACCATCACTTGGGGATTGGAATTGCTGGTGTTCTGCGTCCCATTGGATTGGTCCACTTCAACACGGGCATACAGGTATCCATTGGGACACGCGTTGTCCACATTCATCCCGAAATATTCGTCTAAATAGGTCGGAGCCGTATGGTCGGTGTCGCGCGTGAGGGCTATTTCGGTATTCATGCACGCCGAAGTGGGTCGGGGTTGCGCGCGGAGGTAGAAACTGCTCCCCTGCTGGACCCAATCCTTCGTGATTTGATCCTCGGAAGAAGAGCCTCCCGTGCGCTGCAAGATACCCCCGCTTTCCTGCCAGGAACCTGAGCGGATGGTCCAACCATCCAGGCTGCCGTTCTCAAAATCATCCACCAGGTGTTGGGCTCCAGTGAGGAAGAAATCAGAGGGAGTGGTCTTCCCTACATACGTCGCGGAGGGGTTCCCCCAGTACATGTCGATGGTGTTCGCTCCGGCATGGGCGTCCAATTCGATCCAGAAGGAGGCGAATGCCCCGGGGCCGTGGAGCATGAGATAATGTTTGAGAAGAACCCCCTCATGGACAAAACGGATGTCCTGGAAATCCTCCTGGACATTGTCCCAGAAAGCGGGATCTGGGAGGATGGTCTGATTGAGGTCAATGGAAGTGCGGAAGCCCGTTTGGGGCCCGGACATGGTTAAGGAGATGGGAACACGGTGGCTCCAATTGGAATCCCACCAGTTCCCTCCCCCAGTCTCGAGGGAAGCCTCCAAATGATACCTCAGGGCATCATTTTCTGGGTCCATGGACCCCGAGCAGGCCAAATCAAGGGTATTCACATAGGTCCCAGCGCAGGGAAGGTCGTCACAGGTAATACTAATGGGGGCGGAGGGAGGCAGATTAGGCAAAACGGCGAGCCAGGCCATGGCCTGCTGAACCAAATCCCGTTTTTGGGCAGGGTCCTGCACCATGCCCAGGGCGAAACCAAAGAATAGCCTCCTTGAGAAATTCTCTAAGGCCGTAATAGCGGCATTCCCATCCACCCAAGTGGCGGCCGTGAAAGCCTCCGGGAAAGGGAGTACGGCATCCGGGTATCCGCTATTATCCCCATTTAGATCCAATGGCGCGAGCGTGGGAAAGACTGAAGTGGATTGAGGGGTAATCGCGGCGGCGCCGATAGGGAGGAGGATATCCTTCACGTGCCTCACCCCCACATAGTCATGGAGAAACGCGTCATTGTGGTCGAAGGCGATGTCATTCCCTTCGAAGAGGATATTTCCCGTGTAAAGTTCGATGGCGGCCACGTCATTGGCGTCGACGCTCTGGCTCCAGTAATTCCCCGCCGACCATACGATTAGAGGAAATTGATTCAGGAAGGAAGGGGAAGGGTTCCCTTGCGTCGATTCGTCCCAGCGGGTGACGCAATATCCGGTTTCCTTCAATTCTTTCTCCCATAGGAAAGCAGTGGAGGCATTCTCATCCACGAATGGGGAGGCATCGTCGTCGTTCACGAGCAACACATTCTCCTCTGTGCAGAAGAATAACCGATCATCATACGTGTTGTCCGTCTCATCCGCCTCCGTCACCAGATTAGCGGGATCAACCACGATCGACACATCATAATTTCCTTTTGGGAGCAAGCGAATATGCGACACCGAAGCGACGGTGCCGGGTTCAATGTTCGTAATTGTATGAGTGGCGGTAATGCCATTGATGGAGAAGCGCACCTTGAGGCTGGGGATGAGAGTACCCCCGAAATTGGCGACGAATGCTTTAACCTTGAGGGAGCCATTGGCATCATTATAGGTCCCCTCCACCCATACGGGAATAGCATTGGGCAACACAGGCGCCACGAAGATGGGGGTTTCCTTCCAATTGTTTAATGAATTAGGTTCGATAATCCCAAAATCCCGGTTGGCATGGATGGTGAGGGTATGCGTACCGGCCGGAAGGAAAATGGCGGGAGTTAATCGTTTGGATTGGTTGACATCCAGCGTGCCAGTATCAGTATGGATGGGTTGCCCGTCCAAGAGCAGGTCAATGGTTACATTTGGAGCGGGTTGATGGCCCTTGTTCCGCACGATATAGGGGAGGGGGTTGATCCCTTCGATTAGGTATTGGGAAAAGAGTGTCAGATGTGGGGGATCGACATTGATTAAATCAATGGCCTCCTGCGGATGGAAGAATGTCTGAACGCTCGGAATGACTATGTCGGGACCTGACGTGGTGAACATCCAGGAGAAGATGTTCTGGAGGAGGGTTTGGTGGTGAATAAAGGGTAAATGAGTAGCTGGAGAAAATCCAAGGAATAAACCCTTGGAATCATTATCCTGAAACGCCACGATCCCACTCTCACTATTTTCCCAATTGGCCAAGGCCACGCCGCCATTGATGGGGGTGACGGCATCTGGAAATATAGTTTGATTTAAATCCATAGGAATAGGGGATGGGATGTTCTGGAGGATGTAATGTCCCAATGCGATGTTCAGGGCGACTGGATTGTTTGGATTTAATGATATTTCTTCCAAAAAAGTGGCGTGAGCGCGATTGACCATGAGTTCGTCCGAATTGTGGCGGTATCCTATTTCATCCCCGGCTAAGACCAAATTTCCCGGGTAATCGAGCAATATGGAAACCGCATGCTCGTTAATGGCGTCGGAAAAAGAGGATTTAGCATCCCAATACACGAGAGGAAACTGATCCACAAATGATTGGGAGAGGGGGTGCCGGGTATCTTCCCAGTAGCCGATGCAGTAGGCATTTTCCAGAAACGTGAATGCCGATCTATCCGCCGCCACAATGAGCGCTTTTGGCAAGGAACAATCCACCACCTCAAAAGAAAAAGGGCCGATCATGTCGCAATTTGAGGGAGTGGCGCTATCGCAATACGCGATGGAATAGGAATGGGATCCCCATTCAGAAGGAGGGAGATACGCCTCAAAGGTATGGTTGGTATCCATTTGGTTCAATCGGATCATATTAACGTCGAAACTGGTCTGGGGACCAACTACGTGGACAACAGCCGTCACATCGGAGATATCCCCCACCTGGAGTTTCAATGAAACCGGTTGAACGATTGATGTGGAAGGAGAGGAAAGGGAATGCCCATGTAATACGGGCGGATCAGCATCCAGAACCTCCACATTCTGATCCACCTCCAATGCGGTGTCATCAAAGATGGCGACCAGCTTGATTGTTTTGGTCCCTGGTGAAGCGGAGGGATTCCAATTCACGGGGATGGAAATAGTAGAACCCGTGGGAACAAGTAGGGGCGAGCTGAAATAGATGCGTTCAAAAAAATCTTCCTTCCATTCCTGCAACTCGACTAAGACGTGAGTGTCGTATAACCCCGTGTTCTCGAAATCGAGGGATGCTTGAATGGGTTGCCCCCAATTGACTTGGGAGGGGAGCGTAAAACCTTGGATGGCCCCCGTGGTGGAAGGGGCGCGGGTGATAAACGTTTTAGAAAGAGAAATAGGCGTGCCAGATAGATCGATGATATCCATTTCCACCACATAATGTCCTTGCTGGGTCGTGTCGGAAAAAACGCCGGTCCACACGAGCCCATTGCGGGAGAGAGGAATGGTCTGCTCATCCTGATTGGGGAGGATGACGGTGGCTTCTAACGAATGAATGTCATCTGCGACGGAAGTGAATGTGATGGATTGGGATGCGCCGGTGGTAATAATATTCGATGCCACGGCCACTTGGTATTTGAGCAATGTCAATACTGAAGAAGGAAGGAGTTGGGAGGCATCCAATAGCCCGGAACCATAACGGACATCCTTCCCGGGATCGCCTCCATCTATTGCGCTATTTTCGAGGACCGATTTCACTTCAGCAGGGGTCAGGGAAGGGTTGGACTGGAGGAGAAGGGCCACAATTCCTGATACATGGGGGGCGGCCATGGATGTACCGGAAAGGGAAATCAATCCCCCAAAAGAACTGGAGGAAGAAATATCGACCCCGGGTGCCACGAGATCGGGCTTAATCTCATTTCCTATGATAGCCCCGGAGGAGAAGCAGGCCCACTGCGATTGACTATCCACGGCCCCCACGGTAATCGCATGGGGCGCGTCCCCGGGTGATGTTACGCCGATGAACCCCTGACATTCGGCGCTCGGGCAACCGGAACCGCAATTCCCGGCTGAGACGACGACCATAACCCCTAAGTCGATCGCCTCCTGGATTTTAACCAACAAAGGGGAATTGGGACTGGTGTAGGGTCCTCCAAAACTCAGATTGAGGATGTCGGCGCCATCAAGGGTTGTGGGATTACTATCCGGGTCCAGAGCGAACTCAATCCCGGCGAGAATATCGGACTCATACCCGATGCCTGTATCTCCCAACACCTTCACGTCCCAAAGAAAGGCATCCGGTGCCACGCCATCATAGGTGTTTAATCCATTCCGTTTCCCCGCGATAATGCCGGCGACATGAGTCCCGTGGCCGGCGGCGTCGCCATTGGGATCATTGGTTAGATTGATCGTGCGGACCACTTTGTTCACTAACATGGGGTGCTGGCCGGCGATTCCAGTATCTAAAACAGCGACCTCAATTCCTAACCCGGTGTATCCTTCGGCCCACATGACGGGGGCATTGATCTGGTCCACGCTCGAATCCAGATTCACTTTGAAAAGACGATCCGGCCAGATTGAAACCACCTCCGGAGAATGGGCCAATTCAAGAATACGGTCGCCCGACAAGGTGGCCGTGATTATTTTTGCCCTGGGGTGTGTCTTCTCGACCACGCCTCCCAATAAACCTATTTGGGTTTCGACGGATGATACGGAGGATGGAAGGGTGATGATGTTCACCCTCATCTGAACGCCTGGATCACGCTGGATGGATTGGAGAAGGGAATCCTTCAATTTTTCATCGCTGGGAAAAAAAAGGAAGCTATCGTCATCTATAACCGAGTGCACTTCTCCCGAAGGAAGGGGAAAAAACAGATCCGTCGTGGTTATGGCGAGGGAACGGATTCCTCCTTGGATGAAAGAAAAGGCTTCTTCCATTACATTCTCCATGGGCAGGAACCGGTTGATATCCTGGATCCTGCTATCCAGAAGTTCCTGGATGTCCGGTCGGAACGCTTCAGGGGATCGCGCGGTTTGCCCATGGACGCTAAGCGAGAACGCCAATAGAATCAGGAAAAAAATAGCAATTGGGCTCCATCGCATAGAGGACATGCATGCGGGGGTTAGGCTTAAATATCTAGGGAAAATTTTTCAGCCGAAGGGCTTTAATACCACGAATAAAAGGACAAATGCAAATTCAATGATTATCGCGGCCAACAACAAGATCAAAAGACTCAAAATGAGATCAATGACGATGAAGGCGATTACATTGCCTCGTGACATTTCCTGCAGGGAACGAAACGCACGAAAAGAGATATAGATTCCATAAAGCCAGAACAATGACCCTATCACCGGAATCCAGCTTAATGAAAAAAGGACAATATAGGGATAAAAGAGCGCTTTTACGGTGTTTTCCCACCCATGTTTGGCTCCCAATTTCACCGCAATAAAATGAGAAAAAGGAATGAGAATGAGACTGGCTACAAAGTGAAAAACTAACGACAGCACCATAAACACTACGTCAAACCACGCTGAATCACGCGGAGCAAACGAAAAACCAAAAGGATTGGAATAATCGTATCCCAAAAAAATAAAAATACCATAAAAAACAAGATATACTATTGCTGATACAGCTGCCCAAATCACCGCGCGATTGGGATTCTTATCCTGCTTAACATAATCGAAAAACTTGGACGGAGAGAAAAACAACCGTTTCAATTCACCAAAAATGGATGCGCTTTTCATAATAATCCTTGCTCCTTGAAAAACTTTGAAAAATAATTAGAAACAGGTTGACTAGTATCCGGAAGTTTTTCTCCAAAAATCGCTCCGATAGGGGCAGGTCCGTTGATAATCATCACAAAATCATCAAACTCTTTAATTTTCCATGCCGGAATATTGTCGGTAGAAAATAAATTGCCTTTATCAAACATTGATTTTCTTAAAACAAAACTCCAAAATGGGAACGATAGAATTGTTGCATCACTAACCGTAACCACATTTTCTTTTTTCATTTTGGGAGAGTCCCAAAAATTACTGAAATCCCAAGAGGAACCACCCGCCGCAATAAATAAATTATCGCCAAAAGAAACTGCAATATCTTTTACAATATTGAGTAAATTCTTCCAGTTATTTAAGACTGTCTCATTATCGGTAGTGTTTTCATGAAAGAAAAAATGGATATTTGATAAATCTAATTGGACTAGATTAAAGTGAACGTTTTCACCTCGTAAATTTCGAGATAAAACAATATCAACATCAAAGACCACATCATCTAATTTAATGGTAATACTTCCACCCTTTATTTTATCAAATAAATTCAATATTTTTTCCTCATTCTTTGATACTTGTTCAAAGTCATTCATTGGTCCCAATTTGTATTTAGCATTGCGTCCAGAAAGGACGCCCAGAATAAGTGGAAGGGCGTCTAAAGCGTTAAATTCTATTACAGGATAAAACTTGTAATAAAATTGTTTATTCTCACTCATATCAAAACCTATCCATACCCTACAATTGTTATCATATTAATATTTATCCCTGGTGCTGCTTTCACTATTTCAGCCATAATATCATTTTTTACTTCGTTATTAATTGGCTTGGTAAAGCGTATGTTAATTTTGGCTGAAGGTGCGTGCGTTGACCAGTCATTCACTTTTTTTCCTATATCCTCTATTTTTTCAATATAATTTGCGTAAGTTGTTGTCAACATGTTTGTAGTCTTCACCTCTACAAGATCACCATTCAATAACTTCCATTCCACTGGACTTACTGCACCTGGAGGTCGATATTGAAATTCAGCTAATTGCGAAACAAACTCCGGTTTTGCTCCTACTTCGATTTCCCCAAGAATTCCTTTGATATTGCCGAAATTTCCTCCTTTTACATCGTGTGCTAATTTCTTTTCTACTTTTGCCAACTCGATTCCTGGCAATCCCCCTTGTTTTATTTTCCCAAGGCCATTAAACGTATCTTCCATATATTCTTTGGTAATTGTAAAATCTCCATCGGTTCGATTAATCAAGCTTTTTAGTGCGTTTTCTCCTCCTGGGCCGTGTTTCTGAACAACTCTTTCTGCGGATAAAATTCCTTCATCCGTGAGATTGGCAATCTTGACTCCAACAGCGGGACCCCGTTTTATTGTTTGGGCGCTGGCATCCACGATCTCACCGCGAATCAGTTTTCCATTGGAAAGCTGGTATTCGATGAAATCCACCCCTTTTTGCAATACTTTGCTTCCCTCGGCCAATCGATCCAAAATCTTGAAATCGGGGACTTTGTTCAGCAGGAATAGGCCGGCATGCCCGATCAACCCTACTGGAATGAGCGGGCTCGCAACATCTCCAGCCAGGAAAATGCTTTCAGCCCAGCATTTTCCGTTATTTATTTCATCGCCCCATTTGGTCAACCCGTTTTCGCACGTCCGGATGTCTTGACAGGTGGGGGTAACGAAATCGGCCATGCACTGCCCTAATTCATTGAGGGTGTAATCATAATCGAGGATGCATGTGCACAAATCCTGCGTGCTCCATGCCACCGAAATGGCATCGATGGCGGCCAATGCGAAAGGGGCCACTATGACTACCGCGGCCGGGATGAATAAGACATTTCCCGTGTAGGCTTGCCCTCCAAATCCAGGATCAGATGGTTTCAGGATGGATAGCGTCAAGACGACTTCCGATTGATTGACATCGGCAAGTGAATAGATTTGGTAGGCCCCTGTTCCGACTTCATTAGTGATTTTGTAGATGGCCCGCACCTCTCGGGATCCAAAATCCAGGTCCTTGATATAGAGCTGTCCAAACCCATTGGTATACCCTATTTCGTCCCCGTCTATTTCGACTACGACATTGGCGACCGGGTACCCATTTACGTTTTCGGCGCGTATGAGCAAATCCCCTTTCTCTTGAACCGGACAATTATCCAGATCAAAGTATCCATAGGCGTGATTTCCGCCCAGAAAAATAGGTTTGGTGGTGGGGGAGGACCCATCCGGGCAGGCGGCGGTTAACGTATAAGAACCATGTTTCTTGTTGATATCATGCTTTCCTTTCCCATCGGTCTTGCCGGATAGACTATTGTTTAGATAAATAGGGGCATTCCGAATGGGGGAATTGGAGTCCATCACAATCGCGTGGATTGTGCCTGTCCCAACGAGGTTGCATTGGGGGGCGCCTTCCGAGCAACCCGCTTCGCAATATTGGATGCTACAGGTACAGCCATTTTCAGGGTCGAAGGAACAACTGTTCAAGCGGTAATCGCCGAGGTAACAGGAGTTGTTGTAGAGGCTGCAGTCGTTCACCAATTCCATTTCCCCTAGATCCAGTTCGCCATAGAACAAGAAACACGCATTGTTCTGCGTGTCCGTGAGGGAGATGCGGGCATCGTTGAGAGTGACATTTAAACGGTAGCGATCGGAGGGGGATTGTAGCAGGAAATCGCCGAAGGAATTGGAAGTGGTATTAGTGATGAGGGTATTGTCGGTGCAGGCCCCCAAATCAAAAGGGAGGCCTGGAGATGGATTTCCTTGAGGGGTAATGGCTTTCCCTTGCACGACCGTGGTTTCGTGGAACTGCCAGATATTTCCTCCCAAAAAACCCGTCCCGAAGGGAGAGCAATCATTGGGGCCGGTGTCAAACAGCATCTCGCCCCAGGGTACCACCAGCTTCATTTTGTAATTGCTGGCACCGGCGGCGAATACGAATTTTCCATCCGCATCGGTTACGGCTGAGGTGACGAGTGAATCAGAACAGGTGGTGAGATTGATGGTGTAATTGGACAAGGGATTGGATAATTCATCTATCAGAAAGGCCTCATAGATGAAACCGTCCTGGCAAATATTTCCTTGGCACGCGTTGTAGAGACAATTGCTGTTTTGGGTACAGCTGCCCCCTGGATTGGTTTTACATGCTGATGGAATGCTTCCCCCGGGGGTGGAAATGTATTGCTCGTCGGCCAGGATGCTGCAAGATGTTCCAGATTGGCAGGATATGGGACCGTTCACGGTTTTGATGTCCGAATAGTTGGGACCAAAAGCCCCCAAAACCCAATACTCGCGCTCCGGTTGGGTCTGGGATTCACAATAATTGAATTTGGGGTTGACCACCCAGTAATCATCCCTTGGTTCATTGGGGGGACTATTAAGGATGGTGTGTTCAGCCCGTAAACCATCCGAATTATCGCAATCGTAATAGGCCTTCACGCGTGCCTCCCGATGGGATGGGAAGGCCGTATCGACCACGCATCCGGCGCCCGTGCAGATCTGATCGGGGACATCGACGCCGGTTAAGCATCCAAAATAATCATCCAGGATGCATGAATACTTTTTTCCGGCGGACACTGAATTGGGGATACTGAATGAGTTGCAGGAGGTGGAAGCGCATCCCGATCCGCCGCAACCGAGCGGGTCATAATAGCAGGCATCAAACACCCCGTCGTTGTTGTAGTCATAGCAGAGCATATCGGTGGATTCGCGCAAATTATAGGTAACGGGCCGGACTTTCGTGGAGGTGAAGGCAACTTGATCCAAGTTCGTGCTTGTACCATTACTGGTAGCGGCGTCCCAGGTATCATAATTTAGAATGAAAGGGGAGTAGGAGGCGGGGGCCATACAGTGAGATTGGGTGGGGGTATCGTAGACGCAATAGCGGGATTGACACTGGGAATCCAGCGCACACAAACTTCCATTGGGAAGGCCGGTGGAACATTGATTGTTGATGCAGGTGTTGGAATTGCACTGGGCATTTTCCGTGCAATAACTCCCATCCGTCCCATAGGTACAAATTTTGTTGCCGGATGTCCCTTTGCAGTCCACCCCCCCATTGTCGTTCCAACAATCGGGATTGGTTGTGCAGGCATTGTAAAGATTGTTCTTGCAGATGAGGGAGGTGGTGAACGAGGAGGAAGTGTAGGCGAGGTCGGCGTCGCAAACCTTTCCGGCTGAGCAGGCTTGGGAAACCCCATCATAATTGGTATGCGAATAGGTCCCCGCGCCCCCGCAGGTGTTCGCATAGATGATCTCATCCCCATAAGCGGTGGGGGATTGGTCCTGGTTGCAATGGATATAATAATCTGTCCGAGCGCCCCCGCAGACTCCGGATTGACACTGGCTACTATTGCTGCAGAGCGCGCCATCTGGGAGGAGCGATTCGCCGAAAACTTTGACGTCATCGACGTAGTATCCCGTGTAGGAATGGATAGAATTATCGGTTTCCATAACCAGATTCAAATATATCCTGCCTGAAGTGGAAGTAAACGGATATGATTTCTTTTGCCAATCCGAGTAGGTGTTATCGATGGTATCAATGGTTACCCAGGAGGTTCCATCGGCTGATAAATTTACACTGAGAAAATCATAGCCTGGCTCTACGTTCCCTTTCAGCCAGAATTCAAAAACAGTATTGGAATAGCCGCTTAGGTTGATTGGACCGTAAATCATATACGAATATTGATCATCATCGTAATTGTTCACGATGGTGTTTGCCACTTCCCGTTCCAATTTGACATTATCGACATATGCCCCTTCATATGTTATCGTGGAATCGCTCACGAAGTGGAATCCGTATTTGAATTGGGATGTCAACAAATTGCTTGGAATGGAACAGGATTTGGTAGTCCAACCAGGGCTACTACCAGAATATTCACATAAAACATACCATGAATTGCCATTATCCGGGGAAGCAATCACAAGAAGTTTGTCATAGCCGCTTTCCGTTTGATACCAGGTAGAAAAAGAGACGCGTGCGTTCAACCAGGAGGAAGCGTTGTAGGTCGTGTTCTTCGTGAAGAAAGCGGCCATGTCATTATCATACCTAAAAAGATATCCCGTGCTGCTATTCCCTGCCGAATAGGCGGATCCGGGGCTGGAGGAATACTTGTTGGTCGAATAACCCCAAAAGTCGTACCCACTATTGGGGTTGGCGTCCCAGGTGGACCAACCCGATATGGAACCGTTAAATAAATCGGTGATAACCGTATTCCATTGGATTCCGATGTCAGATGCCCATGCGCTCCATGAACCAAAATGCGATTGGGTGGATGTATCGTCCCAGTAATCCAATCCATTCCCCGAATCAGCATCTCCTACCAACCAGTTTCCGGGGAAGGCGCCTTCGAACGTTTCGTAGAAAATGGTGGTTGAGCTGAATAGAGCGGTGAGAAGATTAGGAGCGTAAAGGGGTAAAGTTGAGGAAGGAGGGAGGAGGCCCCCCTCTTCATCGCCAGCCGTCTTGGCAGGATCCGAAGAAGGGTTCGCTCCAGTATTCTGTTTGGGAATTATTTGGCCGTCTATCTCGACTATTTTATCCGGATGATCGATGGGAGGACCTGTTTGCGGTCCGATGTGGGGGGTTCCGGTGTCGAAGTCGCCAAGATCTTCACTCGTTTTTGGTTTTATCCTATCCAAAAAGGCGGAGATCAACCGGCGTAATTCAGGAATATCTTCCGGCCGCACTTCAAATTCTTCCGTGAACGTGGCGATGAAAAAATAATCGCACAAGCCCGTTTGGGGCAACCCGACTACGGAAGGATCAAAACAGACCTCGGCGGCCAACCCCATCATAGGTTCGGTGGGGGTGCCATTGCCTGAAGGAATCTCATTTTGTATTAATTCATCCTCCTTGGATGAACCAATTCCCATATCGGGGGGCGGATCGATTGAAATCGGGCGACCGCCGTGGAATTCTTCCGGAATCACCCCCAGAACTGTTTTGGAAGGATCGATGCGCCCGTCTTCCTTGTATGCGGTGACTAATTCATATTTCATCCCATCCAAGAAATCGAGGTGCAATAGTTTTTTTTCAACCCAATTGTCCGGAGAACCAATGGGATTGGCGTAGGTATTGAGGCCGAAGAGGGTGGACAAAAAATGCCCATCGACCCCGACGAACTCAGCCGGAACTTTTACTGCTTCATCTTCCCTTTTTGGAATTGACACGTTATAGAATGTGAATGACTTGTTCTCACCGGATGCATTCGTAAATATTCCTGAATACCCATCCAGGAGAACGAAATCATCCGCTTGGACCTTATCGATCGAGGGCGAGGCGAGAAAAACGCCCAGAAAGGCAATACCCAGGATGAGAAGAATCCCTATGGAATATTTCCATTTCATTAAGCCAACCAGGTTGCCCAAAGGGTTAAATACCTAGGGAAAATTTTTCATCAGAACCACGCGGCTTTTTTCCATTTCTCCCACAACCAGGTCGATGAGGCGGTTGCCAGATAGGTTTTCGAGCTGTTTCTCATACGTGAGGGGTTCGCTCACTAATAAGAGTCCTCTGGGGGAAATGAATTTTTGAATATCCAGGTCAGGAAAGCAGTGCCAGGCATCGAAGCATACGACTAAGTCGAAGCGTTCGGGAGTGTCGAAGGAGGAGGAGAGGATATAGTCAATGCCGTCCTGGCGGGGGGAAATGGCTGACTCGGAAATATCGACCCCGACGATTCGGGAAAAGGAATGGCCTTTTTCTAGGAAGAAGGATTCCAGCCAGGCTGGGCCGATGCCCAGGTCCAGGAGAGAAGAAGGAGCATGGGCAGTGAGTTGAGGATGTAAAAAAGGCCAGAAGGCCTCGTATTTGGCCCATTGAATGGGGCGGAAGTGGGATTGGTAATAGGTAGGGGTGAGGAATGGGGGCATGGCTGAAGGATGGGGAAAAGGGTTTTTTAGGAATTCAAAATGAAAGGTACCCTTTTAACGGGATCCGGGGTGGGTTTCAGGTATCGACGAATGGGTGTACGACAAAAGAGGTGTGGGGATGGAACTGGAAGAAAGGATTGACATCATGGCCTATCTCAAGGCCCGCTCGGAGGCCATAGACAGGGAGATGGAGAAGATCATTCCTCATCAGGCTACTTCGGAGTGGGCGGAAAGAATATTTGGAAAAGCCAGGTATGCGTATGATGTGGAAAGCCTCCAGGGAGCGTTGAACACCCCTATCTGGGATTTACTGGATCGGGGAGGAAAGCGATGGCGGCCTATTTTATTTCTGCTTTCTCTCGAAGCCGTGGGAGGAGACTCCCAAAAAAATCATCATTTTTCTGCCATATTTGAAATGGTTCACAACGGAACATTGATGATAGATGATATCCAAGACGATTCCCAACTCCGCCGTGGTAAACCGTGCACGTACAAAATCTTTGGGGTAGATGTGGCCATTAACGCCGGAAACGCAATGTATTATCTTCCCTATGTCCTTATCCGCGACGCAAAAGATTTTTCTCCTGAAAAAAAGAATCAACTCTTGGACATTTACATGCAAGAAATGCTTAATATCCATATCGGGCAAGGTATGGATATTATTTGGCATAAAGGACAAAAATATTCCATTTCAGAAAATGAATACCTACAGATGTGCGCGTACAAAACTGGCACACTAGCCCGTATGGCGGCCAGGATTGGAGCGGCTCTGGGAAATGGAACCGAGGAACAACAGCACGCGCTCGGAAAATTCTCTGAAACCATTGGGGTAGCCTTCCAAATCCAGGACGACATTTTGAGTTTGGTCGGAGAAGAGTTTGCTAAAGGAAAGGGAGTAGGGGAAGATATTCATGAAGGAAAAAGGACTTTAATGGTGTTGCACACGTTGAAAAATGGGAGTGAGGATGATAAAAAAAGACTCCTTGAAATACTGAACGCGCATCCTGAAGACGAAAAAACCATTCGAGAAGCCATATCCATTATCCAGAAATATGGGAGTATCGAATATGCACGGGAGAAAGCCAAAAGCCTCATGGAGCAATCCTGGAGGGACGTGGAAGCCGTTCTCCCGGAGAGCAATGCTAAAAAACACCTGCGGGCATTCGCTGCATTCTTAATAAACCGGAAGGTGTGACGGGAGCATGGACCTCCACACCGTTATTACCACTCATCGCACCCATATCGATTCGGCTCTGCAGGGATATTTCGAGAAAAAACATTTCGATTTGCGCGAAGCGGGAAGCGAGATTGCGGAAGAAAATTACATGGCGATGCGGAATTACATCCTGGGGAAAGGCAAACGGTTGAGGAGCGTGATGGCGCTGGTGGGGTATGGGGCCTGCGGGGGAAAGGAGGAGGAGAAGATGCTCCTCCCCGCGTTGAGCGTGGAATTCTTCCATAATGCCTCCCTCATCCTGGATGACGTGATGGATGAAGACAAAGCGCGGAGAGAGATTCCCGCGGCCCACCAGGTCACCGCTAACTGGTTCCGAAAGCGGTTCAAACGTAAAACATATCGCGGGTACCTGTTTGCCAATGAGGAATCGCGATTTGCCGTAAGTATGAGTACGATCGGGGCCAATATGCTGTTCTCGCTGGGGGCGCAGACGATATTGGATTCATCATTCGAAATGGAGAAGAAAGTGAAAGCCTTGCAAGTATATGAGAAAACTTACCGCCTCGTGAATTTAGGGCAGATGCTGGATATGTATTATGAGCACCAGAAGAAGGTATCGGCGAAGCAGTATTTGCGCATGGCTTACTTGAAGACCGGGGCCCTATTGGGAGGCGCCCTGAAAATGGGGGGAGTATTAGGAGGAGGAAGCGACAAGCAGTTGCGCGCGCTCGAGGATTATGCGTTGTACGCGGCGACCACTTTTCAGATTCAGGATGACATATTGGATGTGACCAAAGGAGCCAAAAAGGGACGGGTGCTGGGAAGCGACCTCCGCAAGGGAAAGACAACTATTTTGGTGCTTGAAGCCAAAGAAATGCTGGATAATGGGGATTGGGGA
Organism: Candidatus Diapherotrites archaeon; assembly: GCA_030688545.1. Taxonomy (NCBI): domain Archaea; kingdom Nanobdellati; phylum Candidatus Iainarchaeota; class Candidatus Iainarchaeia; order Candidatus Iainarchaeales; family Candidatus Iainarchaeaceae; genus Candidatus Iainarchaeum; species Candidatus Iainarchaeum sp. The sequence continues at coordinate 366,990 of JAUYHT010000002.1, forward strand.
AAAGTGGAAAAAGTATTGGGGAATGAAAAAGCCACCAAAGCTCAAGTGAACGCCGCGATAAAAATCCTGCACGAGAAAGGAATCGTTGAGAGTGCCCGGAAGCTGGCCAAACAGAACGCCGAAAGGGGAAAAATAGCCCTCCGCCGCGCCCGACCCACTTTCACCAAGGAATACGTGCACATCCTCGAGCAATTCGCGGACTACCTAATGGAACGAAAGGCGTGAATTGGATTCTGAATTAGCCTAAAGGAATTATTATTCTGAACAGATGTCTCACACGCTTTCAAGCGACAGCTGCCTTTGTGTCACTTCTTTGGTGAAGTCGAATTCTTTTAAGGGTTTGAGGAGGAAGGTGCAGTCTCCGGGGTGAAGGGCGCGGCAGTCGGATTCGACGCATTCTACGTTCGAACCGAAGTATTCGGAGAAGGCCGCGGCGAGGATGGCGCGGTAGTAGTGGTCCACAGGGTTCTTCACGCGCCCCTGAAGATGCTTGGCGAGAGGGGAATGGGATACCACGACCACGGCGCGGTGGTTGGTTTCATCCACCTGGATATTGGTAGGTAATCCCCACCCGGAGGCGGCGAAAAACGTCTCCACGAGATCGAGGAATTTGGTTTTGGTGGCGCCCACTTTGAACTTGGGAAAAAGGTTCTTCTGGGAGGACTTTTTGAAAGCGTAATAGATGGCCTTGTTGATCGTGGGATCATCGAACTCGGAGAAACCGATTAACACTTCGGTGGGGACGATGACGAAGGGAATGTCCAGGACGGTGAAATTGTAGTCCTTGAATTTGAGTTGGGAGGTGAAGATGAACTTGTCGAAGAAATTATTGAGGATCATCCGGGTTCCCTATCCCGGGGATTTAACATCCCCTGCATGACACGCAGGGCTTCCACTTCAAGCGGCCAGACGATGAGCGCGTGGCCCACGCGTTTGGACATGAGTCGTTTTTTGTGGACGAGTTTCTTGATATGGTAAGTAATACGGGAGGAGAAGAGCCGCTTATCCTCCCGGGTGCGGATGGAATGACCTAAATATTCGGCCACTTCGAGGGAGGAAGTGGGCCAGCGGGCATGGACGATGGTCAAAATTTGATTTTCGATTGGAGAATAAGGAGAAATCGTCACGGGCGCCAACAGGATATCGGGCATGCCCGAAACATAACTGGCTAGTGATTTGGATTCCATCTGGGAATGTAAAAATGGGGGAGTATATTACCCTTTCCTTTGGCATGCCCAAAATTGGCCTATTTGGGAGGAATGGGGGATTGGGAAAAAACGTTCCACTGGTTTGAAAACATTGTAGAAGAATATGAAAATTTCGAAAAAAAAGAAGACTACAGGGGTTGCGGTGCAACCCCCACTGTAGCCCTTTGGCCCGGCCGCTCGCTAGCGGCCAATTCAAGCGGGCGATTAAATATTCGACTCTGAACTTTCCTCTACGGCGGTATCGAGTTCATCCAGATCACGCTGGAGATCTTCGAGTTCCTGGGTGGAGATATCATTGGCTCCTGTTCCCGTGCCGCTCGTGAAGGAATTCACAACCGTGTTAGGATCACTGGTTGTCAACCCCCCCGTGGGAGGCGTCACCGAATATTCGGGCTGAGCGCATCCTGCAAGGAGCAAGCTTCCCACAAGGAAGAGGCCCAATATTCCGATAGTCGTTGGTTTCATTATTGGTCACCTCCTGCGACGATGGTCTCGCCTGGTTCGCCGGTGGAATCGTTACCCGGGGACCCGGGTTCGATCACTCCTGCATTCACGGCGACTTCCACGTCCGTGAGGACCGCGGCGTCGTTGACCAGGATCTCATCCTGGACCTCGGCTTCGACCTCAACCTCCGCTTCCGTGTCATCCGGGATGGTGGCTTCGGCTTCAACGATCAATTCATCCTCATCCCCCACTTGCTTCCAGTGGTTCCAGATGAAGACCACGCGCTGCGTGGCGTGCACAGAAACTTTGGCCCATGCCCGCGTACTCAGGAAGGAGGCTCGGAGCTTCCCCGCATTTTCAGGGGTGGGATTGGCAATGAAAGTATCCCGCTTTTCCTGCAAGTCCGCGATGTGGGCATCCAATTTGTTGTTCAACCGGGTCAGCTTGGCCGTGAGGAATTGGATCTTTACAGACAACTGATTATCCTCGGATTGTTCGCCCAATAGTTGTAAGCGGGCGAGGAAGGAATCCAGTTTGGTCGACACGGATTCAGCATAGGTTAAGATGCGACCGGAGACCTCAATGAGATGGGCCTGGCGGAGGTCCCAAATGGCATTCTCGGCGTCCGCATCGACCTCATTGGAGGGCGCATCGGTGCAAGCCTCAAGTCGGCCCAGCAAGGATTCCAGGCGCGCGGCCAAGACAGTCTGTTCCTGGTCCTGGGCCACATTCATGGCCAAGCGCACACGCTCTTCCATCCACGCGCACGTGTCAGAGTCGCGCAGCTCATGAATGACCCATTTCTCTTCGAGCCTTTCGGCAGCACGGATTCGGATTTTTTCTCGAATTTCGACGCGATCATCCTTCAAACGGAATTCCGTTCGCAGGCGCTGCTCGATCCCAGCTTGGGCCAGCTCGGGCAGGCGGGTCGCACTCAAAATCTTGAATGTGGCATCGGCCGAGTCTTTGGAAGTATCGGTCGATTTGACATCGGAAATCTTCTCATGGTAGCGGATTTCCCATTCCTGCTTGTAGCGCATCTTTTCTGCTTCGCTTAGGTTCTCCCATTTCATCACGGTCTGGGCATCGATTTCCTGGAGCGCGAATAGGCCATCTCGCCCTTCGCCTCGCTCTGCCAATACCAGGCTCCCCAGGAATAGGGAGACCAGGAGGACCGCGAGCACGGGAATGATTTTCAAACGCATTATGTGTTCACCTCACTCGTGTATCACCGCATGGATGCGGAAACAGAGGTATTGGGGGCCTTTTCCCATATAAAGGTTTCAATGGGAAAACGAGTGGAATAAAAGCAATATGACCCAGAAACGGAAAATGGAGGCATTTTCTCAAGAGAAGGGATTGGCATCAAAAAGGGAGAGGAAGAAATATTGGGGGTATGCATTATGCCATTCGACCGGATACGCCCATCGCCGGGTTGCCTCATGACCTGCATGCCATCCATTTAGTACGGGCTATCTCCGCGCGAAAGATGGAAGCCGTGCTAAAGCACTGCCCGCATCTCGAAGAGATACGTGTATCCCCTTCCGTGCGGAAGCGGTTGTCCCCTCGAGTGAATACATTGCTTACAAAACACGCCATTAGGATTGGGGGTGGAGCTAAAGCGGGCCGAGCGCTGGGGATCAACCTCGCGACCGTGCAAGCCATCGCCGATCTGAAGAAGGATTTCCTCTCGGTGCGCGCCATCAGCGCCAAAGTGGGGGTGCCCAAGAGCACGGTGCATTATCTCCTGAAAAAAGCCAAACGCGAGAAGATAAGGAATGGGCGGCATGTAATCCACGTGGCGTGAATGATGATCATTGGAAGAGAACCAAAAAAAATTATTTTCCGGAATTTAATATCAATCGTTTCTTGACTCAAGCACCCCATCTTTTGGAAAACCTAATTTCCAAAACTGGGTTCGTTTTTTTGATCAAACTTTTTTATCTAGAGGAGGTTTTTTGATCAAACTTTTTTTCCAAAAAAGTTTGTTTTGATGAAACTTTTTATCAAATATGTTCGTTTTTTGATCAAACTTTTTCTTAAAAAGTTTGTTTTGATGAAACTTTTTCTTAAAAAAAGATTCGTTTTTTTGATCAAACTTTTTTTCCAAAAAAGTTTGTTTTAGTGCAAGCGGATGTGGGCGTGTTTGCCTTGCGCGCGGATGCGCATGAGGAGTTGTTTGGTGAAGAGGTCGATGAGCGTCTCTTCCGTCATGTAGGCAGGGATGTTGAGCTGCGCCGCGCGTGCATGCCCCCCCGCGTCACCATCGTGCTGTTGGGCGAAAGGGAGGATGATGTCGAGGATGTCAAGATCCAGGTCGTGGTGGAGTTTTTCGGAGACGCGGATGGAGCAGAGGATGTGGTGTGGGTCTCGCGCGTAGCCCACGGCGAGATCGGCGCCTAATTGGATGAAGGAGGAGGCAGCGAAAGCGGTGTGATAGGGGGCATGAATGAAAGCGAGGAGGTAGTCGCCCACTGTAAAAATCTTGGCGGCGCGAGCGGCCTTGAACAAGGCCAATCGATTGCCAGTAGGAGGTGGGGGGAATGCAAGGAGGAGGAGCTCTTCATATGTTTTCGGGCTCTTTTGCAGGAGGAAATCAAAGGTTTCAAAAGTATGCGGGTTGGCCACGGCGAAGCGCGCGGAATCCGCTAGGATGGCGGTGGCGAGGAGGGTGGCGAGAGTGGAGGGAAAGGACGCTTTCATGGCGCGGCCGATGCGCGTGACCATCTGGGCGGTGGCGATGGAATGCGGTCGGATAATGGGAATGGTTTTACGGGAGAACGAATGGAGAGCGGTGGAATGGTGGTCGATGAGGATAAGGGTTTTGGGATAGGTTGAGAGCGCGTGGGAAAGAGACCCTCCTTGTTGGGGGGAGCGGAAGTCCACGCACACAACGGCATCATAGGAGGCGAGGGAGGAGATGGTTTTGGGTTTGATTTGGAATGGTTGGAGGAGCGCGCTCACGGTGTTCAGAGGATCGGGAATGCCAAATGTGGTTTTGGAATAGGGAGCAAAAAAGAGGGAGAGAGCGTAAGCGGACGCGAGAGTGTCTAAATCAGGACGCGTGTGGGCGAGGAAGAGGACCTTCTTTCCCGTGAGCAGGGTTTTGAGGCGCTTGGCATCCGCGGCGCGGGGAACTCCCATATCAGGGTTTGTTGGCGTCCGAGGATTTAACGGTTTGGTCATTTGACCTTATTTGGGCCGCGCCCTGAGCGGCGTCGCTTTCAATTTGGGAGCGGAGGGTATTGAGCTTCTGGACGAGGGATTCCTCCTGCTTCTCCACCGACTTCAAACGGATGGATGAGGTTTCCTTCTGGTCGGCAAGCTCCTTCTTCACTTCCCCTTTTTCGCGCAAAACGAGGATGTTGCCCGCGGCCTTGTATACATTCGTTTCCTTGGTGCGCTCTATTTCTTCCAAGGATTTCTCGAGACCATTCACCAAGGCTTGCAGTTGCTGCTTCTGCATCGTTACGTTGATCAACGCCTGCCGCTGTTTCTCGAATTCCATTATTTTTTCTCGGATATCCTGTGCCATGTTCCATCTCTCCTGTCTGTATGAATCGCTTAAGAATAAATAATCATCAAAGGGTCGACAACCCCTTCAAGAAATCCGCTAACCCCGTGTAGGTGGCGGTGGAGGCTGTCAATGCGGGCGAGTGCACGGCTTCGATGTGGATGAGAAGGCGGTTTTTTTCACTTGTGATGTGGGTGCGGGCATTCCGTTCGTGGGATTTCCCGGTTTCCAATGAAAGGGCGGCCTGGGCCGCCGCCGCCTCGCGGGGGGAAGAAAACATTTTTTTTAGTGTGCGTGCGGGCATGGGGATCAACGGGCCTGCACTTTTTTCTCGACGGGGGCGCGGACCTTGTAGAAAATCTTGTTCCCGCAATTGGCACACCGGACTAAACCAATGGGGAGCTGATCGAACTGATGAAGGCATTTGCTGCATTTGTACATGGTTAATCATCTCCTTCCGCGGACTTGGGCTCGGGCATTGTTTGGGTTTTGGTTTTGGTTTTTGGAGAAGGGGAAAGGGCATTAGAGGGTTGGGGATCCATGGGCGCAGGAGATTCGTCGGGGAAAGGGGTTATTTCCTTTGAGGGCTTGGCGGGCGGCTCGTACACGGCCGCGAGCTCCTCGAGGAGGGAGGCGGAGAAGGCTTTCTGGGCGACCATCTTGGCCACAATGCTCCCGGAAAGGGTTTGGGGATAGTAGGCGCCGCCGGCATACTTGGAGTGGCACTTGGTGCAGGAAAAGATACCCGTGGACACCCTTTTCACACGGGAAAACCCACATTTGGGGCAGATATGCTTGATTCGTTGCTTGGCTTCCACGAGATCGAAGCGCCGGCGCACCGCGACCCCGTAGCGGGATCCAAATTTGGAGGAATAGCGGGTGCGTTTTTGTTTGACCATGGGTGTGCTCCTGAATGAAACCCCCCGAAAAACCTTTTTAAACCTTCAAGCGTTTCCGGAGGGTTTTGGCATTCGCGAGGCCCATGTCGAGAGTTTGTTCCAATTCGCTGGGGGAAAAGGATCCCGAACCCCCTTTCTGGAAGGCACAAAGAATTCCTTTTTCAGTGCTCCCGAAAGAGAAGCGGGCACTCTGGGCGTGCTCTTCCGTGCGGCGCGGGTCGGCTAAAATGAGACCAGCCGCTTTGGAATGGGTGGTTAATAGGGGTTGGTTGGCCAATTTGAGATTGCCCGCATATTCGTAATCAACAATTTTTCCATCCTCCACTTTAGGAAGCCGGGTTTGGTTCAGGGACAGAAGCGCCGCCATGGAAGCGGCATCGAACATGTTGCCATCGTCATTGAGGGCGTACATGTCGATGAACATCATGAGCACCTGCTCCCCGGGGATCAAGCATAAGGAGGCGGTGTCGATGGCGTGGCTTTCTCTAATACAGCGGTCAACCACCCGGGCTAATTCAACCTCTTTGGGTTGGGGAGGACCGACTTCATACTGGGGAGAAGCGAGGGGCGTCAATTCCAATCCCACGGCGATGGCCCCCTCATTAGGGGTGTCGGGGTAAGGGGTTCCAATCCCGAATTTCACGCCGGCGATGACATCCGTTTTTCCTAATTGGACGCGCGCGGAACCATTCGCATTCTGACTCACACCTGTCTGGAATGAAATATCCCTATATTCGTCCAAGGCCCGGCCGTCCTCGCGCTTGCCACCGCGCAAAGAAACCAAGGTTTTGGCGCTCTGGAGTTCTACCAATACATCAATCTGCGTCATATGAGGTCACCTTCACTCCTTTTCCCCGAAAGATTCATTCTCTTCGGGTTGTTCGTCCTGGATATAATCAGCGGCCCCAAACGAGAAGGGGTCCTTCTCGGGGGGATGCTCATGCGTTCCTTGGGCGGATGGGTCGATGGGAGGAAGATCCTCATACCCCTCCACGGGAGCGGGGGCGGCGCGGGAAAAGGATTCCTTGAGGGCTTCCTTCTGCAACGCATAAATGGATTCGATGTTGCTCTGAGCGAGGTCCATCAATTTTGAAAATTCCTCGCGGGTCATCTCCCCATCCATCTGGAGCAAAGTCACTTCTTTGGAATTGGGGAGGAAAGACACCGCCATGTCAATGGCGTCGGGGGCGTCTTCCTCGTGCTTGTTGAGGTCCACGAGGAGATGGCCATCGGCCCTTCCCACGGTTATCCCGGTCACGAGATCCCGCATGGGAATGCCCGCATCCGCTACCGCCACCGCGGCCGCTGTCAAGCAGGCGATGCGCGTGCCCGCATTGGAATCCAGCACCTCCACGAAGATGTCGATGGCGGTATTGGGAAATCTTTCAAGGAAGATGGCGCGCTCGAGGGCCTCTCCCGATACTTTTGAAATTTCGATCTCGCGCCGACCGGGGCGAGGATTTTTTCTCTCGGATACCGAGAAGGAGGCCATGCGGTAGGTATAGCGCACGATGGCGCGGTAGGGGTTGGAATGGTGTTTGGGAAGACATTCCCGGGGACCATTCACGGCGACCATTACTTTGTTTTGGCCCCATTCGAGGTAGCAGGAGCCATCGGCATTGGGAAGGATTCCTGCCTTTATTTTAATGGCGCGCACATCATGCACGCCGCGGCCATCCATGCGCTTGCCGCTCTTATCCACCCAAACGGATTTGGGGTCATTGTCCCCTTTGGGACTTTTTTTGGTTTTCGGAGTTGCCATATCGTTTTCACCTATGAATCGTTTTGTAAGATTGAATGATGTTATTCGAATGTGGGATCCTCATCCCCGCGAACGCGGTCGTCCCGGGGAAACCTTTTCCGGGGAGGGAAACGATTGCTATCCCGAGGAGGAAAAGAATTTTCTCGGCGTGAATCCGGGCTTTGAGAATACCCTTCCCCGAACGAACGGCGAGGACGAAAGTTGTTGGAGGGAGGGCGGCGATCATTCCCTCGGTAATTGGAGGGCGTTGAGCGTGGGCGGAAGGAGGAAGAACCAAAACTCCGGCGATCCCCTCGAGGGGGGCCGCGGTGGTCGCCCCCACGAAAACCGCCTCGTTGGGGGGGACGGGAATAGCCATGGACATCGAAGGACGCTTCATTCAGCGGGCCTTGCGTCCCGGGGAGACCCGTGCCTGTTTTGGCGGCGAGAAACTGTTGAATATTCTGTGTCAAGTGGTCGACGTGCGCATAGGTTTCCACGCGCAGAAGGGCTTCCTTGGCGAGAGCAATATCTCCTCCCTGAAGGAAGATGAACCCATTTCTTCCCACCATAATGTGAGCGCCGGTGCCATTCCGGATGACATTGAGCATGGACGCATTCTTCCCTATGATCCGGGGAACCTTCACGGGAGTCACGCTCACGACATCCCCTTCAGGAGAGAGGGATTTGACCATGCCTATTTCGGCCTCGTTGACTTCATTTACTTTAACGACTTTAGCTGAAATAACCCCCCCTATTTTGAGAGGGTCGCGGAGATCCTGCTTGGAGACGAAGGTGGGGTAGAAGGAGTTGATGTCGACATCATACCCCGCGAACCGCTCGCTCCGGACGATGCCTATGACCACGTCTTCAGACATGGGGAGGTAGCGCCCGCGCAGGGGAACGACGGAAATGCGATCTTCGGTTTCATTCTTGATGCCTAAGACATCCGAATAAATGCGATCATGAAAGGCATATACATGGGTTCCCATCTGCTTGAGGTGTTCGCTCACCATCTCGCCGGGCACCACAATCTCTTTGCTCATAACGGTCTCACTCCTCTGGGGTTATCTGGATTAAGGTTCATTTTTGGATTAGTTTGGTTACGACCTCACCTTTCGTGGCGTGGTTGAGGCGGTCGAAGAGTTCCTGCTTCATTCCACCCGGGATCTCGACGAGGGCCACTAAACTCCCATCGGATTGCCATTCCTGTTGCTTCAACCCATAGGAATGGAGTACATTCAGGGCGGCCCCCGCATACTGGGGGGGGACTTTGACCCCCACGGTGATCTTCTCCATTGAAATGGGGAGGATCTGCCTGAGCTTGGGGATAATATCATTCACCTGGGAGGTTACATCTTTAAACTCATCCACATGAACCTTGGCCTCCTCCAAGGCATGCTCGATGCGGAGGGGCGGGTGAGGGGTGTTGGTTTGGGGGTTGAAGGCGTTTTGGGCGATGAAGGCAATGATCTGGCGGCGCTTCTCCTCGCGAAGATGCTTCCGCTGCTCGGTAGTTAACTGGACCTCGCCATCCTTAACAATCTTGAGGGCAATCTCCCGCGCATCCTTGGTTCCAAAGGCGTGTTGAAGGTCGCTTTCGGTGGCCTCATCCCCGGCCCTGGCATCCACGAATATCTTTTCCACAGCGAGAAGGTCATGGTTGCTCACGGTTTGCCCGCGGCGCACCTGGAGAGCGAGATCCGGGTCGACGAGGACCTCGAAACGGGTTCCGCTCTTGGAGAGGCGGGCGATCACAGCATCTTCGAGTTGGACCATAATGGGTGCTTCATTTGGCATATCCATTCCGGGAAAATAATTCCTCGGAATGGTTTCCAATGGGGGATGGGTGAATGGGTATATCGTTAATATCTTTTTGATTCGTTATATCTTTTTGAGAGGAGAGGGGATCACTCCGCCGATTCCCCTTTTGAACCCAGGATGGATTTCAATTCGCTCTTGGCAAAACGCTGGAATGGCTTTCCCGCTTCGATGTAACCAAAATCCACGCGGTCGAGGCTCAATTTGGTGCCTTTGGGCATACTGGATTCAAGAGCGTTATACACCAGCCTCGCCGCCGGATCACGAGCGGTGTGGGGGGAATAGTTTTTCTCGAAGAAATCCATGACTTCTTTACGACCGGAGCCCACGGCGACCGCCATGTATTCGGCCAGCGCCCCCGAGGGTTCCGTTTCGAACAACCGCGGCCCGGACTCATCCACGCCCCCGATGATGAAAGCCACCCCAAAAGGGCGCATCCCCGCGTATTGGGTGAAGGCCTGCTTCACGGAAGAGATGTCTTTGGCTAACGTCTCCACGTGGATGGGATCATCGTAGAACATGATGTTTTCCTGGGCCCGCTGGCGCGCTCCCTGAATGAGACGCCGGGCATCCCCCACTAACCCCGCTGAGACCGCGGCGATGTGGTCATCGATCTTGAATAATTTTTCGATGGAATCCGGAAGGATAAGTTTGCTCGTGACATTCTTATCGGTACCAAAAACAACGCCCCCTTTGTATACGCAGGCCGCTCCCGTGGTGCCCTGCTGGACGATTTTGGAAGCATACTCCACTTGGTACAACCGGCCATCCGGACTGAACATGGTGGCCGAACGGTCATAAGCAGCTGATTTGGCGGAACCGGGATACATGAACGCTTTCTCCTGGGGGTATGTGGGAAGTGACGCCGGATTAGTTTAAAAAGTCCCCTTTCACGTGCCTGAATCCAAGCGCGGCCGGAGGGATTTGATAGTACCACTCGTCTGGAGGGTCCGGAGAACGGCTTTTTTTCCGGCGAAAGAGGAAACGAGCACGAGGGCCGCGATGAGGGCCTCCTTGGAAGAATGGGCACAGCGGAGAATCCCCATTCCCGAATGAGGATTAAATGAAATGAGCTTCACGCGGTGGGGGGGAAGGCCTAACGTGCCGAAGCATTGAAGGAGATGCTGGTGCAATGTTTTGGCCAAATCATCCCGGGAGATTTTTTCTATATTTTCCACGCGCACGCGAAACAGGATGTATCTCTTTTTTCCCCGCCGGGACAAAGGGATGGTGGACACTTTTTTCTTCTGGATGCGGGCCATGAGGACACAATCTCACGTGGAGGATTTAATGACGGGGGATAGGCGCTTTTTCGTTCCCAGGAAATGGGAGAAAAGCGCCTGTTCTTCGGGAGCGGTTATCCGCTCATGGGGTTCCAAAGCGAAACTGGCGATGCGCGCGGGAACCCTGGATTTGTGAAGGAGGCGCGCCAGCTTCTGGAATTCCAACAGCGCCGCCGTATCTTTTTGGGATATGGCGCGTTGAATATCCCGCACCGAAAAAACAACCCCCATCCCTTTGACTCTGGCCGCATTCATCCACCCCGCGTCCAGGATGGGTTTTGAAGAAATGGAAACGTAAACGGAATGAATACCCTTGAGCTTCAATGCGTCAAAAGCCGACTGGAGGGAATGCACCTGCCAAATGATGGGAATCTTTTTGGAAAACGCGCGCTGAAGCTGCGCGTGATCCCCTTGCGTGAGGAAAAGAAATTTAGGGTGAGACACATACTGGTGAGTTTGAGCCTCCTCCACGGAATGAAACAGAATCCCCTGCGGGCGCGTGGCATCGTGCAAGGCGGAAGGGTAGATGAGGTCTTCGAATGGCATTAATAAAAAAGCGTCGGGAAGTTTAAGGGATTACGCCCTACTTGGCCTTTCGGTTGTGAGCGCGCTGGGAGGGGCGGACCTTTTCAGTGCCGCGTCTTCCCGCTGGCTTTCGGAGGCCGCGACTTTTTCGGGCCGCGCTGGTCTTGCCGCGAAACACTCTTTTGGTGTGCTGGGGCATGGCGATCCAATTCAAATCCTTGTCGGCGCGAATGGACGGGTTATGCGGGTCCACGAGGATGACTTCGAAGAATTTATGGCGACCATCCTGGGCAACCCAGTAGGAGTTGAGCACTTCCATATTGGGATGACCGCGGGCGGCGCGCTCCTCGGCCATGGCCTGGATGTTCTTGCGCCGGGTGATCTTATTGACCCCCATCCGCTTGGGTTTGCGGCCGCGATTAGGACGGAGAACCAGACCGCCGCCTCGGCGGATACGCATGCGAACGACAATGATGCCGGGTTTGGCTTTGTAGCCTAATGCCCGGGCGCGGAAGATATTGGTGGGCTTATCGAGCGTCACGGAACTCGTGAGGGCGCGGCGGTAGGACATGAGACGAGAGCGATAGAGTTGTCCATAGTCCGTGTCAGAGGCCGAATCATATTGTCGCGCGGATTGCTGACGCAAGGCGTTTTGAACATGGGCACGGAGGGACATGATGGAGGAAGTCGCCTTGGAAACGCTTATAAACGCCTCTCTCAGGACACCGAACGTCTCTCTCAAGACGCCGAAACCGTGAAATTCTTATCCGGCGAAATACCTACATTCCCCACCGTGTCAATCGCCAACACTTTATAGGTATGCGCCCCTACGGGAAAGGTGGAAACATAATTGCACTGGGAAATCTTCACCCTCTGGTTGCAGGATTTCTTGAGAGCTTCATCCACGTAAATTTCCACTTGCGTCAAGCCCGAACGATCCTCCACTAAAGCGGAGAGGGTGACATTCTGGTTCACCTTGGGATTGGCCGGGTCATGGAATACCGAGATACTGGGGGGAAGGGTGTCATTGGTCTGGAAGGCCGTCTGGATGTCGAGGATAAAGTAGTCCCGCTCGGGTTCGTAACCTACACTCCCATCCCGGAATGTGGCTTTAGCATAGTAATTCAGTGTCCCCACTTCCACCTGTTCCCATTTGGCGGTGCAAGGGTCATTTGTACACGGGGTGGTGACCCATCCCCCGTGCTGGCGGATCCAAATCTCCATGCGCTCCACTTGCGCGGGAAGAGTAGTGGAGGCCGTGAACGTAACGGTGTCCCCCGCGAGTGGTTGAGAAGGTTCATAGGTGATGGACACCTTTGGGGTAAATGGAAGGATGGGGGGATTCGTATTGGGAGGCTCGATGGGAGGCTGATTGGTGGGGGGAAGGATAGGGGTTTGCTGGTCCCCGGGATTGGAGACGCAGCCCAGGAAGAAAATGGCGATGAGGGGAAGCAAGAGGAGCTTATTCATACCCAGCGAAAGGGAGTGGAGTATAAATGAGTTTCCTCGAGGGCCGGGTTGAGGAAAAATAAGGAATACCGTGCGGGGCATGTAAGGGAGGACGAATGGGATTAAATGGATTCACCCACCCCCAATCATAGCATGGAAGGCCATGGCTGATTCCGGGATCGCTAGGCGAAAACGGGATTATCCACCAGTGTAATGGCCAACCCAAACCGGCCGGCCCCGTAGTCTATCGGCTAGGATGCCACCTTGACATGGTGGAGGGGGCAGTTCGATTCTGCCCGGGGCCATTATTAGGATACCGTGACTGAAAAAAATAACCATTCTCTCAAAATTTTCAATGTCATGCCCATAAACCGAGGGAAATCCCTTCCCATTTCCATGGGATAAAAACCCGAAGGGGACGTAACCCTTTTCAGTAAAGCTTTAGGAAAGGTTCCCGAAAATTTTCATAAAAAGCAAAGGGGAGACAAGGCTTTACGAATGACTACCCGATCTGAAAAAGGCCGGGTGGGGGTGTTCCAAATGAGAAAGATGGACAATAACATAAGAAAAAAGGATGATACTATCATGGGCCTCCTCGCCCTCGGGATGCTCGCGCTCCTCATGGGAGGGAGTGCTGCGGCCGCTGGAATTGAAGTGTTTTCTTCAGCCCCAGCCATCAGCGAAACTGGATTGGTCACATTACCTTATGAGAAAAAAATAGATAGCCACAATGAGACGGACGCGGAAGCCAATGTGAAATGGCAGACCGATGACGATGTGGAAAAAACTATCAGCATCCGCGCGGAATCCGATAATGAGTGGAATCCAAATACCCGCCTCGCGAGCGACGTGACAGCGGATATCCGAACGAATGGATTCACCGTGAGCAGCGAACGCATCACGCATGAAGTAGGGGTTTATTCCAAGGCGCACACTGGAGTCGCCGTAGCCTCCCGCGTGGAAGCACGAGAACGTCTCCTCGGGGATGTGGATAATGCCCCCGCAAAAGAAAAACAGGAATTCAAGATCGCCGCCAGGGCATTGCGGAGCAACATCCGGCAATTCGTGGAAAATGACATTACCTTGGGAGGATCCTACAATGGGTTCTTCGGGGGGGACATCTTTCCCACGGTCATGGCAACCCCCTTCACTATCACCCAGAAACTGGAACTCTTGCAGGGGCTGTTCATGGGGATGGAGAATGAAAACTATTCCCGACACACCTTCATGGCCTGGTCCATCAACCAGGATTTCATCGCCATGGGAAAGATGGGGGGTACTATTGAGAATGGAATCTTCAGCGGACTCGGGTATGGTTGGCACAATGGAAACTCCCAAGTGATGAAACTCTTCCTCGGGAATGGGTTCATAGCCGGCCTGCAGGGCACCAATGTGTTTTGGGGAACCTATGACGCCGAAGGGAATTTCACGCTGGTTAACTTGGGTGGAAATGCCCAGCAAACCATCACGGGGACATTCACATTGTACTGAATGCTCCTTGAGAAATGTGAAGAATGCGGGTGGCGCGCACCCCCTTAATCCCCCCTCCTCCCCTATCTCCGGGGGGCGCGCCCCTATTTAATTTTTGAGAAAACTCATTTCCGAGCATGGGGGAAATGATGGTGTTTCTTGTGATCCTCTTCAGATTCTGACCCATCCACGGACGAAGAATGGTTGTTCTCTTCTTTTGGAGAAGCCGAAGAATCTTTCTTTTCGGGGGCGGGAATGGTGGGAAGTGGAGTTGAGGCGTTCCCGGATGATTTGGAATGGATCAACTGGTTGATGAGAGCGGATAGTTGAGCCGCCGCGTCATCCATTTGCTTCACCCGCTTGTCCATTTCCACCAGTTTTTGGTCCACACGGGATTCGAGGGAACTGGTGGATTTCTTGAACGCCGTTAACGTATCCTCGCGCTCCATATTGGCCTTGCGGAGAGAAGCGATGAACTGCTTCTGGAACATGTCCAGAGATTGCATGCGGGTGTCGGCCTCCATGAGCTTCTGACCTAATTCCTTCTTGGAGGCATTGAATTCATCCATTTGGGTCTTTACATGGACATCAAAATCAGCTGTCTTCTGGTGAATGAGGGTGTCCATTTTGGTATTCACGATCTTGTCAATACCATTGATCTTCTCATCCACGTCTTCTAAACGCGTAGCGAGTTCATCGTCGAAATGGGCCTTGGCGGCATCCAATTGATGGGTTAAATCGGCGAACTCCTTAAGCACCTCCTGGACATCACGCGAGGCCAAGTCGGCACCCAATTTCTTGAGTTGAATAATCTCATCCTGCATGTCATCCCGCAAGTCCTTCACGCGCGCTTCTAGTATTTGGTTGGCCTGTTGCTGGAGCTGGTCCGCGAGGCCGGAGGTTATTTTCTGCTCCAATTCTAAAGTATGCGTGGCGCGTGTTTCGACATCGCGGAGTTTTTCTTCGGTGGAGGAAACCAAATCATTGACCCTGGACTCGATGTCGTCCAGTTTGGTGTTGACATCATCCAAAATGGATCGGCGCAGGGAATCCAACCCCTCCACTTTTGTGGAGAAATCCGCCACCAAATCCTGCAAAATCATCCGCTGACCCTTGATGCGCTGTAAGTCTTCTTGCGTGGCGAGATTTAAGGTCTTGATCTCCTCGATCTTCTGGGTGAGCATCCCATCCATGTCGCGGGATTTGGCGTTGAGTTGGCCCTCGATGCGCATGCTCATGAGATCACGCTGGCTTTCAAAGAGGGTTTCCATTTTCTTCTCGAGGGCTTTTACATGCTGTTGAATGCGGGCCTCCATGGCATCATCGATGGACTTTTCCAATTGCTCCATTTTGACGAGCTTGGAATTCACCGTGTCGAGGATTCCTTTCTCCCAGAGATCGACGTTGGACTTGAAGGAAGGCGGGGTGGGAAGGGTAAGCGTGGAAGTATGGGCGGAAGGCGCACGCATCGTGCCTCGATGGGGAGGTGATGAAGGTTGGGATGACGCATGAGGTGAGGAATGGGCGGGGAGAGATGCATCCGATGAAATGGGTTTTTCCTTGGATTCATGCGAGTGGGCTGCTGTTTCCATTTGCTCCCGGTGGGCGTCGCGGTATACTTCTTCCGCCTGGTGGTGGGTTAGGCCCATGGCCTGGAGCTCCTTCACTAATTCATCCCGCTCCAAACCCATGCGGACGAGCTTCCGGACCGATTCGAGGATAGCGGGGCTGTAGGGCATGCTTGGAAAAGGGTTTTTGCCGAATAAAAAGTAGTCCTTTCCCAGGGAGGGGATGGGGCGTTTTATAAAACGATGGCGGGAGGATTTTGATATCGGAAAAGTCCCTTTCAACCGAATCGGCTTTTTTGATCAAACTTTTTTTCTAAAAAAGTTTGGGCGCTTGGCGCAATGGTAGCGCGCTTCCATGGCATGGAAGAGGTTGGGGGTTCAAGTCCCCCAGCGTCCATCGCGGTTTTCGACTACGATACCCATTTGAAGGGAAAAAGGGCCAACGGTTAATAAGTTGGGGTAAATGGACTCATTATGGCAACATTGACCAACAGTTTTTTTGACATCAACAAGCTGCCAGCCGAAGAAGGCATTTTAGTTTTCCCCATTTCAATGAGTCGAATTTCCAACATACAAGACGCAAAACATTGTTGGGATTATTTATTGATATTCAGTCCAGAAAAAATAATCAAACCATTGGTAGGATTAAATTTTTTCTATTGCGACTACCTCTATTTTTCATCCGATGAAAAGGCATCAACACTAAAAAAGAAATTTAGTCAATTGATTGTAAATCACAAAAATGAATTTCTCAATATTATTCGCAAAAATCCATTTTATATTGAAAAGGCTGTCTCTTTTACGACTTGGAATCAGATATATCTGGACTGCAAAGATTTTACCAGATTTTTTGGAGAGCTCAAAAGGTTATATCAGTCGGACGAGAAGTTGAGGGGATACATGAAAGAAGATGCGGCACGGGCGAAGAAAAAGTTGACTCTAAATCAAATTGACTTCTTCCTGGAGGAGATTTTATTTTCTTATCTGGTGACGAAAGGGGAGGTTACACTCCACAATGAATTTATTCAGAATCACCACAAGTGGATTTTATATTGTTATCCAGGTAAACCATTGAAAGCTCAGATTTATATTTTTCAGAAAAACCCATTCAAACGGTATAATCCCAACAATAAGTTTGATGATGCATACTATGATTTGGCCGACAAAAAACTATACAACCTTGCAAAAATTGACCTCAAAACATTTGATCTATAACCCGACTATACCATATTTTTAGAATGCTTCAATGTGAATCATAATCGATACATATTTAAATCATTTATGGGGTTATTGGTTTAGGTGACTGTATGAATGTGATTTTGAGGGGAAAAACGAAACAAATCGCGGAAGCCATGGTGGAAGAAGGCTATGCCAATTCCCAATCGGAAGCCATACGGTTAGCATTGGTTGATTTTGGGCAACACCATTTCGGGGAAGTAGAGTTAGTTAATCGGAAACTAGATCGCATTGACGAGGAAATCAAATCTGGGAAACGAAAGCTGCTGAACGCGGATGAGGCATTGGGAAACTATTCCAAAAATGCCAAGTGATGCTCCAATCCCCTCATCCCGTTTCTATAAGTTTACTATAAATTACTATAACTTATAGTAACTTATAGTTCATTTGGTTTCAATAATGAGAGTATAGTAGGCCCCTCGATATTTGCCGTTTTTTCTTATTTTTCCTTGCTTGATAAGCTCATTAAGATCGGCGGTTGCCGTCGGTTGTGATACCCCCGTCATTTTTCGATAGTCGGCCGTCTTAAGAATAGGGTTCTTTTGGAGGTATTGCAGGGCCTGTTTTTGTCTTTTGTTTAATCCATCCACTTCTTTTCGTGGTTTTTTGCTGGAGTGATTATAGAAAATAACTTGGAATTGATTTCCGATTTCGTAGAATTCTGGATCTGGTAAGCGGGCTTGGCGAAACTGCTTGCGGATGAGGCGAACCCCCAATCCAAGACCTTCTCCTAATTTTAGTTCATGCAAAAGCCGGTAAACAATCGGGTTACGATGAACTGGGGTTCGATCAAAATTGTTAATATTTTGTCCCGGCATGAGCCCGCCTGGATTCGTAATCTGTAATCGGTCTTCGTAAATCTCGATTAGAGCTTCTTTGGTTTCGAAATAATCACGATGGCCGATTGCGTTGGTAATGACTTCGCGAAGAGATTGCTCTGGATAATCCAATATTTCCTCTCTCTTAGCTCCCACAAGCGTTAAGTGTTTCCCAACATTTTCTTTCACGATTCGATAGGTTTGTTCGATAAGCTCGGGAATCGTTCCCTGAACTTTTTTATCGTGAACAATAGAACTGAGATCAGATTCCATTCCCATATATTTGACAATTCGTACTTCTAAATTTGAAAAGAACCGATTGGGATCCTTGGCGAAAAACAGCAGTGCAGCATTCTTAAGAAAAAATTCCCCATTATAGTTGGCTACATTTATTCCAGCTAAGACTGGCTTTAGCTCGTCTTCCTTTTTTGGATTGATCTTTACCCCTCTAATCTTCAATAGTTTTCCAACTTTTTCCAGATCCAGACTGTCCATATTCGCCTTGCTTCGGGATTCTTCAAAGTTCATTAGCGCACGCTTTTTGAGAAAGTCCATCAACTCTTCCCCCGCAAGCGAAAGATTGGTGGTTCCCTGCCGGACGTAACATATCTTCTTGAAAAAACAGGGATTATGGGAGAGTGGAAAAGCCTCTATTTTTAGCACGATAAACGTTTTTCCCTCATGGCGAACAAACTCTTGCTCAGGCCGAGGATCCGGACGACATTGTTCCAACGTGGCACGAATGATTTGAGACGAAACATCGGGGTTATTGACTCCAACAGGTGTTTTTTCCTTCGGATCGACGCCGATAACGATTAGCCCACCGAAAGAATTCGCAAATGCTGCAACGGTCTTCCCCAGACTAACTTCGGACGCATTGGACTTAAATTCTAATGCGGGACTTTCCCAATCTTCAATCCAACGAAGAAGGTCACTGTACGAGTAGGACATGTAGGGAGACCATATGTTCAAAAATTAAAAGCCTATGCAAAAATTACGAGCTCATTTTATCAGATTCACGAGGCATAGCTGCGGCATGAAGCCTGTGAGTAGGGTAAATCAGAATAAACCCCCCGGCGTCCAATTTACTCGAAAATAAGTATGTATAGCGATACAATAAATAAAAATAATCCGCCAAAAAAAGTGAATACTTCAAAGGGTCTATGAAATGAGTAAAGTAAAAGGGCAACGCTTAAAGAAATAATCCCAGCCAAAACAAATTCTTGATGAAGCTCTAAATCAGGAACCCCCCGAATTCTTTTCACAGCTCCGATAAATACTATCAGAATAATCTGAACAATTGAGGACAATAAAATGCTAATCAAAATGATAATTTCAGTCGAATATTGGGCAAAAAAAGTACTAATACTATAACCCGCATTCGCATATAAAATGAACAGACCTATACCAAGAATGTTCCAGATATAGAAAGGAACCGCTTCAACTTTTTTTGAAACGGCCTCTAACACAGTTGATGCATCAGACATCATTATCTCACGGCGAAATCAATAGAATGTTATCCCCGCGCAGGACGACCTTTCCGTATTTTGTTTTTGGGTTTCCGTTCTCCAGGCTCTCGGCGTTCTCGAGCACAATATTCATGTGGACGTCGAAGGCTTTTAGGACACCACGGAATTGAAGATTGCCCTTGAGCTCAACTAACACGTTTTTACCGATGCTCTCGTTCAGCAGGTCGAAGGGTCTGGATGGGGTTTGATTGGCCATGGTACTATTCCTCCAAGAAAAGAATGGTTGATAGGAGACTGGATGACCAAAACTACTTAAATAAACACCCATGGGGGGGATTTTCACCACTATTTCAATGACTTCCTCCCCACCCTAAAGGGTGGGGTATCCAACAAATAGAAAACG
Source organism: Candidatus Diapherotrites archaeon (assembly GCA_030688545.1). NCBI lineage: Archaea > Nanobdellati > Candidatus Iainarchaeota > Candidatus Iainarchaeia > Candidatus Iainarchaeales > Candidatus Iainarchaeaceae > Candidatus Iainarchaeum > Candidatus Iainarchaeum sp. Next base: position 386,838 of record JAUYHT010000002.1, read on the forward strand.
CCACCTGCGCGCGAGATCGCTCGCCAAACAATGGGCGACGAATGGCGCCCTAAAGGGCGAGGAATCCATCTTTTTCCCCGGGCTTTTTTCTAAAAAGCCCGATTGAAAAAAAGCCTATACTTTCATCTCTTCCACGCCACTGCCCTTCTTTCCCCCGAAGAGACGGGAGAAGAAAGAGGCGATGGATGCCAGAATCCCTTGGCGTGGGGTAGGATGGGAGTCCCCGTGAATGGGTAAACCCGCGAGTCGGGCAGCGAGCTTCTGAACTTCAATGCATGATTTGGCCTGGGGGTTGCGGAGGATGACGGGCACCACTTTATCCTTGATGAAGGAGTGACGCATCTCCACATCATACGGGATGACCGCGTAAACCGGGAGCTCGAGCATGCGAGAGACTTCATCTTTGGAAATTTCCCCCTTCTCGAAATGCACCATGTTGAGGACAATGCCAAGGGGCTTGCTGCCCAGGCGCTGGGCGACAATCTTGGTTTTCAAAACGTCCGCGATGGATGGGGAATCGGGAGTCGCGATGAGCAAACATTCATCCGTGGCCGCGATGGACGCCAGAACGGATTTCTCGATGCCAGCGGGGCCGTCGAGGATAACAAAATCGTATTTATGCTGGATGGACTTGATGATGGAGGAAAGCCTGTCCGCGTCGACGCGGCGATAGTTCTCAAGAGATAATCCAGAAGGAATAAGTTTCAGGCCGGCCGGACCATCGTACAACGCATCCTGCACCCCCGCTTCCCCGAGGAGGACATCATGCAGAGTGATGGGAGAGGACTGCATCCCCAGCAACAAGGAAAGGTTGGCCATGGCGATATCCGCGTCAACCAAACAAACGGAGACTCCGCGCTGGGCGAGCGCGATGCCCAAGTTGGCGGCGATGGAGGTATTGGAACATAGGATTCCCGTGGCATGGGCGAAATGCCCGCCATAATCCGTTATCTGGAAATCATACACATAGGGATGATCGTAGGGAATTCGTTTTACCTCTTCCACGCGGCGAAATTCAACATTATCATTCAGCATTTGCTCCAGCCAGGACAGGAGGGGGTGCTGAACCATCAAACGACGATACACTTCCAAATACCGTCGGACAGCCCCTTTGGAAAGGGCATAATATTCCCACTCGTATTCGTACACCATCTGCTTGGTGCAACCCAATTCCTTTCCGATCTGTAGACCCGTGTACCCGGCATCCATGCGAATTTGCTTTAGGAGTTTTCCCACAGGGTACACATCAATATTCGTGTTCTCAACCGCTGGACTCTGAAGCTGATCAAGGAGGCGGAATGCTTTCCTTTTTCCCGTGAATCCAATGTAATCCGAATATCGTTGGGCATTAGCCCCTGTAATGTAAATACGCCAATAGGGTTGTTTGGAGGCCATTCTCCCATTGGTGGCCATTTTATAGGTCAATTTTATCTGGGAAGAGATTCCGAAACGCGTGCGCAAAATCGAGGCCACCTGGAATGCCAATTTCTTCGATTTGGTATCCAGTTCGATTTCCCGTCGATTGATGTTCACCGTCCCATCCGTATCAAAAAGACCCCTTAGGAAGGCGGCAATGGATGGGTTTTGGGAATGGAATAGAGCGGTTGGCACCTCCTTCTCCCCGGCCAAGGCTATTTTTACCCCATACTTCATGAAAAGATCGCGAATGGTTTTCTTTTTGTACTGGCTGAAAACATGCAGCCCACGATCCATATTTTCATGGATTTCCCCAAAAACATCTTTGTATGCGTTCCGAATGTTATCCGCCAAGTCTCCGGGCTCGGCACAGATGGAAATACGGTTCGCCTCCATATGCCCATCCCCGATAACGTATCCCAACCACGTAGCAATAGGGATAGGAACACCCTCAGCATTCTCCTGATCATAAACGCCCTTGTGCAACACCAAATAATCTTTCGCTGGGATAATCGCGTCGGCCCGGATTTTCTGCAAACGACCAGACCGCATCACAATGAAATGGTGTTCGGGCGTGACGGAAACACTCCCTGCCGCACAGGAAACGGTGAGCAACTCCTTGGGAGCTGGCTTACGCATCAAATGAACGGGTTTATCCTGGAAATGCACGACCTTCTGGTTCTCCTCCGAAAACAAAAAAGCGTGAAGCTGCAAATCGCCTGGCGAATCGAGGACCTCAAACACTTCTTCCAAACCATCAACAGTTTTCACGATGGCTTTCTTCACGGCTAATGGGTTCTGGGCGATGAGGGAATCGATGTACGGGCCGATTTGAATGATATCCCCATTCGCCAATGAGATGAACTCATCCTTATGAAGGCTCTTCCCCACGCCGCCCTTCCCCGAAACAATAGTGATACTGCGACCCATGGATGCTCACTCAATAGGATGTAGAAAGGGTTTAGGCATTTAAAGGAACGCGTGGGTCCCCGCTAAAATAAGAACGCAGGGGTGGATTGGGGAAATAAAAGCCCTCGCTAATAGAAAGGCCTTTTGGCAAATAACCCTTTTTCTTTGATGAATTTGGACAGGGACATAGCCCTTGCCTGCCGCTCGAGAGCAAACAAGTCATCCGCTGCTTCGAATGGATCTTTCTTCTGGGTTTTGGGATTTAGCATACCACAAACTAGAACGGCCAGCATTTTTTCAGGTGTGAGGTGAAGGGGATATCGGTATACTGTTTCACCAAGGGTGCCGCTGTAATAGGATATTCGATGGATGCATTTGTTTATCTGTCCCCGCAAATCGGGCGAAGTGGTGCGACGGGTGTAGAGGTATAACAATTGGCGCGCCGATTCGGGGGTGCCAATCTTTCCTAAAGTGTGAAGAACTTGGAAACGAGAACGTGGGAAAAGATGAAGACACCGGAACAAGGTGGCACGCGTTGTTTCATCGGAGAATCGTTCCAGTCGCTCAATCGCCAATTCCCTATTCGCCAGAGTGGGGTCGTGCAGTGACACGAACCGGAGCAGATCGCGGGTGAGGGGATGATCTATCATGCTGACGCGCATGAGCGCCCGATACCGGATGGAATGAATAGGATCTCGGAGGGCCGCATAGGCTAAATATGGAAACGATTTGCTTGGATGAGGCACTCCTTTCAAGAATAGCCAGCTCCCGAAAAGGTCCGTTGATCGTGGGGCACTTTCCATTTCCTCCCGACCCATCTCAACAATTGCCTCTATGCGGAGACCACGTTTTTCTTGGGAATCCAGACTGCGCACAAATTGTTCGATAAAACGAAGATCTCTCCCGGGAGGGAGCTGGGCCTTGCCAGCATAGGCCGGGACATTCATGAACATCCGCCGCCAGAGCCGGTCGTACCACTGTATCAACAACCGACGGCGCTCAGGAGGAGTGGAATCCGGTAATCTGGATTTGAGAGCTCGAGCACGGGAACGCAATGTTTTCCGCCCGCGTGGATGAGAAGCCGGCATGGAGAGAAGATCGGCTCCTCCCATAAAAGGATTGCTCAATCCCCATGCGCCTTGAGAAAGGATTCGATTTCCCTGGCGAGGACCCTGAGCTCGACGGTGGTCAGATCGGAGGTGGCGCGGACGATGTAGACCTTTTCCTGGTGGGGGAAAACCATGAACCAGCGGTCTTTCTCTTTCACGAGGATGGTTTCAGATTCGGGGAGCTCGGATTTGACATAGTTGAACATGGATGAACCGATGATGGCCTCTGAGAAATCATTTTCATCCGTGGAGATGACGATGCTCCCATTGGGAGAACAGATGCAAATGGAATCCACCAAATGTTTTTTCTTCATGGACTGCATGAGTTCCTGGAGGGAGGAGGTATTCAATTCATAGCGGTGGCGGGAAAGAAAATTCTTGAGGAGATGCATCTGGTCACGCGGTACTTTGTGGTCATCCACATCCAAAACCTTGCGGGTGATGTTGTCCAACAATCCCCTCATTTTGCCAAACATACAGGAAGAGGGACCGCTATCAATACAAAAACCTATCTTCCTATACCCGCCAGCCCGAATTTCTTGAAAAGAGACTCCTTGGACTGGGATTCCTCGGGGCGGGTCCCCTGGAGCACGGTTCGGATGAGCTGAGGGTCAAATGGCTTGATGAAAGGAGAAAACTGGCCCTTGGATAAGGGTTTGGATAACGCGAGCTTGCCATTGAAAGCCATGACTAAGTCAACCTGCTGCAAGGATAAGGAAACGATGTCGATGACGGTGTGTTCGGCGGCCATGGCGTTGAAGACATGAGGAAGGGATTCTGACCCATAAAGAATTTTGGAGACACCATGGTATTCAAACACCCCCCCCATGCCCTGGCCGACGCGGAAGAGGAGGGCTCCTTCGTCTACGCCTATTTCGGATAGGGTGGAGAGGATAAGGTAGCCGGAAAAGGTGTCACGTGCCAGGATATCCAACTCCTTTTTGGCATCGAACTGGCGGGATGACTGGCCCTGGGCCTTGAAAACACCCGTGGGGAGGTTCATGGAAGCAAAATGGGTGGGGAGTTATTAAGGGTGGGGGAATGGTGCCATGTCGTGGGAGCGGCGGTACCATCGCGCTTTAAAAAAAGACCCTCATCGTGATTGGGAAGAGGAAAGGAAATGAGCGAAATCAAATTCACCCCTGTTGGTCAACTCCGGGAAGGGGGCTACGTGCTGATCGACGGGAACGTGTGCCAGATTAAGTCCATGGAGAAGAGCAAGCCGGGAAAGCACGGATCGGCGAAAGCGCGGATATCCGCGATGGGATTATTCGACAACCAGAAAAGGAATCTCATGGCCCCCGTGCATGCGGATGCGGAAGTGCCAATAGTTGAGCGTGGAAATGCCCAGGTTATTGCGGTGGTGGGAGGACAATTGCAGATCATGGATATGGAATCGTATGAGATGACCAATGTTCCCAAATCCACTGAACTGAAAGACCTCAAAGCCGGGGATGAAGTGGAATACTTGAAATACGACAAGAACTTCAAGATCCTTCGCAAGCGGGGCGAGACGCAAGGATAAAGAAAACATCCGCCCGAAAAAAATTCTATCTTTTCTCCAAGGGATTGGCCAGGAGCCCTCCAGAAGCCTTGAACCTATATAAAGAGGCAGTCCTTTCTCGGGGAGTATGCGCACCGCATGGAAAGCTGGGCTGATTCTCTTATTCGCCGTCGCGATGATGCAAACGGCACATGCGGATTTGGTTTGTGGAACGAACGTTTTGCCAAATTCGGTGATTGTCCTAAAGTTATCCAGCAGCACAAACGCCCATGCCGAGCTGCCCACTCAAAACAATTATTCGGTAAACATCTATTGCCATGAAACAAGCGGCGTGACTTTATTTAATGACGGTTCAAACAACCCGGTCACGCTGTTGAAATTATCATCCAACACCAATGCCCATGGGGAGGAGCCGGACCTCACGAATTATCCTTTTTCTGTACAATTAGGGCACAATGGACCAGCGGGGTCTACTATTGTAGTTAATGTGGCGGATGCCACCCAAGGACAGAGCTGTGCATCTATACCAGGTGGACTTATCTACACAGAAGTGGTTAGACTATCACGATCAACCAATGCCCATTTACAAGCACCAAATTTTGTGGGTTCGAGTCCTTATGATATTATCATTTGTGCGGCTTATAATTCTGGAGGATCCTTCGTAGCAGGGGACATAATAGAAACCACCATCCCCTCCTCTACTATATTTCCAACTGGCCTCGAGGTAAATCAAACAGGGGATGTAACGATCCGAACCGATAACTTGGTCGATAACATATCAGAATATACCCGAGTGGCGACGCTTCAGATTGTGGCAATCTGTGATTTGACCGATTCAAAATGTCAGAATCTAAATAACGGACGTGCCGATTATAGTTTAACTAAAACTGAAATTGAAAATTTATTTAGTGGAAATTCATCTTCGATTATTGGCAATAGCATCCACCTAATCGAGTATTCAGAACCATCTGGTAGTTTAACCTATGACCCAATCTATACCGCCTATTCAACCTTTTTATCCAATAATTACCCTTTAGCGAGTTATGAAAAATTGAATCAGCTTGATGGCACTCCGGCAGTATCTTGGAATTATACGGTCGATCCAAGACCAACAGCATTGAATTTAGTGGTTGGTCAATCGTATCGAGTAATCGCATTCAATTATTTGGCTGAATATGACCACACATCCCCACTCTTTAATGAAATTGAGGGTTGGCGATACCGGATCGATAATGCGTTCACATTCGATTTTGATGTCGTCCCCCCCAGCGGAGGCGGCAGTGTGGTCGGAAGCGGGGGCGACATTTACATCCTGAAGGATATTGCGTTCCCGAACCTGTTTAGGGGGAATAATATTGATATTGAAATCACGGCGGAAAACCTGAAGTTTGGGGATCCCAATTATCCAAGTGTTGAAAACGCCGAGGTCCAGATATATATCCGTGACTCGAAAGGGGCGGGAATCCAATCGTACCAGCCGCTAACGCAATCTATCACATTCGATAACCAGGTTGAAACGTTTACGTTCACACTAGAACAAGTGAGTGTACCGCCTGCACCGGTTTTCGCATTGGGAGAAACGCACACGGCGTACGTGGCTATAACACCTTATCAGGATAGGGATCCTACTCCCCCGGATTACAGTGAGACCCTTCACTTGAACAACACGGGGTTCAGGACGTTCGCGGTGGTGCAGGCCCCGCAGGCGGTGAGTGTGCCGGACGCCCCATGGTGGATTAATATGGTGGTGTTGGGGATGGTGTTGGGATTCTTGTTTTTGGGAATGCGGAAGAGGAAATAGGTATCTAGGTGGCCGGGAGCTCTTTCTTGGCGAACATGACGGGTCCTTTGATTATGGGTTTGTTTTTCAGGTCGAGGGGGGTTTGAAGGGAGGAAAAGGAGGGTGGGGGAAAACCAAATTGGGTGGAGATGGCGGAAGAGGATAGGGGAAGGATGGGAGTAATCAGGATGGCGATGCGGCGCAGCAACTCCACTTCCGTGGCGAGGAGGGATTCCACCTCAGAACGCTTTCCCTCTTTCATCTTTTTCCAGGGTTCCTGCGTGGCGATGGATTGGTTGCCCAATGTCACGAGTTTCCAGGTGTGAACGAGGGCCGATTGAAGATCATGGGCGAGGTAGGATTGGTAGGCGGCGGCCGAATGAGTGGTGGATTCCGCGAGAATAGAGGGGTCCAAGGGGGCAGGAGGAATAGTACTATGGCAATATTTCTCGAGCATGGATAGGACGCGATAAACGAGATTTCCCAGGCCGTCAGCCAGGTCGCTATTGGCGCGGGCGAGGAGGTTTTTCTCCGAAAAAGACAGGTCATTTCCAATGGGAGTTTCGCGGAGGAAATAATAGCGGATGGCCTCGATGCCATACCGGGAAATAAGAAGTTGGGGGTCGATAAAATTACCAATGGATTTGGACAGCTTTTGACCCTTTTCATCATTTATGAAGCCGTGGACCAATATTTGCTTGGGTAAAGGAAGCCCTGCGGAGAGGAGCATGGCCGGCCATAAGAGGGAGTGGAAACGGTTGACATCCATGCCAATCACATGAATGTCAGCCGGCCAGAATGCTTCATATTCATCATTGGGGTAGCCGGTGACGGTGAGATAATTCACGAGGGCATCGGACCAAACATATATGGTGTGAGACTCGTCGAAGGGGAGGGGAATCCCCCATTCCACGGATTTGCGGGAGAAGGAAATATCTTTCAACCCTTGTTTCATGAATTGATCCATCTCGTGTTTGCGGAAGGAGGGAATGATGTTTGAAGGGAATTGGGCATACCACTCCTGGAGGGCTTGTTGATAGGCGCTCCAGCGGAAGAAATAGGATTCTTCCTTCACTTTTTTAACCGGTTTTCCGCAATGGGGATTGGGACAAACAGTGACACCGTCTATTTTGAGCAGATCCTTTTCAGTCCAAAAAGTCTCGTCGGAGACACAGTACCAGCCCTCATAATCGCCCTTGTAGAGGTCACCTTTATCATAAAGGATTTGAATGAAATGCTGGGCCGCGTGGATGTGGTTTTCATCCGTGGTGCGGATAAATGTATCGTAGGAAATGAGAGCGGCGTCCAGAATGGATTTGAAACGGGTGGCCATCTCGTCCACGAATTGGTTGGGGGGTTTCCCCGCGGCGCGGGCATATTCTAAAATTTTCTCTCCATGATCATCGGTGCCCACCGAGAACAACACCTTTTCCCCATTCAACCGATGCACGCGCGCAAGAACATCCGCGAGGGTCTTTTCATAGAGATGGCCCAGGTGGAGATTGGCATTGGGATAATCGATGGCGCAGGAGATGAAGAAACCCTTGGGCATATGAAGGAAGGAAGGGAAAAAAGGAGTTAAAAGGGTATTACGAAGAGATGAGGGGGAGGATGGGAGTGCGGGATTGAAGACCTATTCACGTCTACTTTCTGCCCTTGGGCTTGGACTTTTTGGAAAGAAGCCCCAGCTCCTGCTGCATGTCCTCCACCGAATACTGGGATTTATAGCCGTGGCGGACCAGGTATTGCTCCATCTCCCAAATGGAAATATGGGCGTCCATGGCGGCCTGGCTCATGGTCAGCTTCCCCGCCTTATACCATTCGGCGGCCTTTCGGCGCAAATAGGCCTTGTACCCTTCTTCCAAAAGCATCCGAATGGCGGTCGACCGATCCACTTTTTCTGTTTTCCCCATATCATCTATTTTGGCAAGCATGTCCTTTTCGACACGGATACCAATGGCCTGACTTCCGTTCATGCGTTTACCTCCCGGATGTTTTTATCCAATACATGGGATTTGAAGGTTTTTAACCCCAATTAAGAGGTTTAATTTCTTATTTCCGAGACATGGTCTGGTTCTTCTGAATAGTTTCGCGTCGAGCATGTGAAGGGTTTGGCAGGAGGAAGGGGAAGGGAAAGAGGAGGGAAAAGCGGAGATAGGTTTGGATTTTATCACGGGGGCAGCGGGAGGGGGTTTGCAATCAGAACTGGGTTGGGTTAAGTAGGTGGGTGGTGTGGAAGGGTAACTCCTTCTACGTGCTCCCTATGCTACGGCGGTGCACCGGACAAAGCACTATATTACTGGTACGGCTAATTAGGATTGTGAGCGCCAATGGAAAGAGAATCCTTCAAAGAGGGCCAGCGGGATGGCTATTCCAAGCCGGATGAGGAGATGGGAGTCGCCCCCTATGTGGGAAAGGGAGAGGCCAATCCTTTCATCCCCAAGCTCGAGGAATTCTTTTCCACCCACTACAAGAAGCAAATCGAGGATCTGGTGAGGGAATACCCCCAAAAACGGTCGCTGGTGATTGATTTCAAGGATTTGGAGGAATTCGACTTCCAGCTGGCGGACGAACTCATCGACCACCCGGATTTGGTGCTGGAAGCCGCGCGTCTGGCCGCCCAAAAGATAGATGTGCCCGCGCTGGAAATAGAGGTTTTCGCTCCCAATGTGCGCGTGCGGAGCCTGCCCCGGGATAGGATGCCCTTGGTGAAGGATATTTCGGCGCGCCATTTGGGAAAACTCATCACCCTGGAAGGGGTCATCCGGCAGCTCACGGATGTGCTGCCCAAATTGAAGACCGCGACCTGGAGTTGTAAGCGATGCTCTAATACGTATGTCATCGAGCAGGATGGGCACCAGTTGAGAAAACCTAATTTGTGCACGTGCAAGCACCGGGATTTCGAATTGGTGCCCGACCAGAGCACGTTTGTGGATTATCAAAAGATTCAGATCCAGGAACCATTAGAGTTGCTCAAGGGGAGCGAGCAAGCGGTGAATCTGGATGTGTATATCCAAGATGATTTCGTGAACAAGGTGGCCCCGGGAGACCGCACGCAAATCACGGGGATTTTACGTTTATATCCCCCCAACAAGGAGAAGAAAGCGGTGTATGGGAGGTATTTGGAAGCCATCCACCTCGAGGAAACCGAGAAGGAGTTCGAGGAAGTGAATGTCGCGGACGAGGATGTGGAGGCCATCAAGGCGCTGGCGCAAAACCCGCGAATATATGGGCTGCTATCGGAAAGCATTGCCCCCACCATCTATGGGCATGAGATCGTGAAGGAATCCATATCCTTGCAATTGTTCGGGGGAGTGAAAAAACTGTTGCCGGGAGAGATGACCATTCGGGGAAATATTCATGTATTATTGGTGGGAGACCCGGGCACGGGGAAATCCCAACTCCTGCAGGCCACGGATAGAATAGCCCCCAAATCGGTGTATGTGAGTGGGAAAACAAGCTCGGGCGTAGGCCTTACCGCGTCAGCTGTTAAAGATGATTTTGGGGAAGGGGGATGGACGCTCAAGGCGGGAGCGCTCGTACTGGCCTCCGGGGGCATGGTAATGGTGGACGAATTTGATAAGATGGAGTGCCTAACCGGAGACACGCTTGTTTGCACCCAGAATGGAGAATTGAAACCCATTCAAACGATTTTTGAAGAGGCCAAAAAGGAAGGAAGAATCGAAAAAAATGAAAACGGAACAAGCATACGCGATATTCAGAATCGATATGTACTATCAATGGATGAAAACCTGAAAATAGTCAAACGAAAAATGCTCGCGGCCCATGAATACCCCCATCAGGGAAGAATTTTGGAAATACGACTCCAAAGTGGAGAAAAAATAAAAACCACCCCCAATCACCCTTTTTTTAGTACGACTGAAAAGGAGGTTAAAACCATTAAAGCCGGAAAATTGAAAGAAGGAGATTTTATCCTCGTTCCTGCCCGCTTGCCTAATGAAGAAGCAAGAGAATTCAATGAAAAACAATCACGCCTGTATGGGTATTTGGCTGGAGACGGAAATGTAACGTATAATCCGCCAGAAAATTATATGGTTCGATTCACCAACAAGGATGCAGAATTGCTGGATGACTTTAGTGTTTGTTGCGAAAGTATATTCGAGAAACCCACTATTTATCCCAGCGAAATTCGAGAGGGAGGTCTAATGTGCACACGGGCAAACGGACAAGCGTATGTTGATTTCATTGCAAAACATGCTCCCGGGCTCATGGAAAAATTTGACCAAAAATACACTCCATCGAATATTTACCACTCCACCCAAAACACCGCCCATTACCTTCGGGGAATATTCGATTCAGAAGGGAATGTGGATACCCGCCACCAACAGGTTGGCTTTGCTTCCACCAGTGAGCGACTAACAATGGAAGTCAAGGCATTGCTGTTAAAACACGGAATAGTATCCCAAATACAGCACAAAGCATCCAAAGAAAAAAGAAGAGCTTCGTACGTTCTTCGAATCACCGATCATGACTCGCTTACACTTTTTTCCCAAAAAATTGGGTTTACCAGCAATAAAAAACAAAAAAAACTCAACACATTCATTCAACCAAAAAAAGAAAGAAGCGTTATCAATGTTATTCCAAACGCAGGAAGCCTACTCAAGGATATTCGAATGGATTTAGGATTACTGCAAAAAGAATGCGGGATAAACAAGGTCACCTACAACAATTTTGAAAATGAAACCTCAAACATTAGCATCAAAAAAGCCCAAAAAATACTAGAAACATTCACGAGTTTAGCATTCAACAAGAACATTTCCAAGGAAACAAGGAAAAAAATAGAATACTTTGAAAAACTGGTTCATGGGGATGTCCGATGGAGAAAGATCCGAAAAATAAAAGAGGTTACACCCATCACGCCTAACCACCTAAGCTACCAACGCACGCACCAATTAAACCAATATCTAGCCGAAATCGGAATGAAAAAAATCGTTCAAAAAAGAATGAAAGAAGCCATCCCGGCACTCATTCGAGAACTCGAAAAGAAAAAAGAAAATATCCGAGAAATGGTGAAAAATGATATCCAAACGTGGAACGAAGCGAAAAAAGCCATTGAAAATAAAGCGATTGTCCAAAAAAATATGGCAAACGAATTGGGAGTAAACCAATCGACCCTGACACGATGGTTAAATCAGACCACCACCGCCCCCCCTCACGCGCTCCAGAAAACAACCGAAAAAATAAAAAGAAAACTATTGGAAAAAAAGGAAAAAATAGCACAAATAGAACAACTTTTAAACGAAACGATAGCCGAACCCACCACTCACATATACGATCTCACCATAGAGGGAAGCCATAATTTCATTGCAAATAATATCATTGTGCACAACTCAGAAGATCGGAGCTCCATGCACGAAGCGATGGAACAGGGACGGATTAGTGTGGCCAAAGCCGGGCTGGTGACCCGGTTTAAGACGGACACAAGCGTGCTCGCGGCCGCCAATCCCAAGCTGTCTCGGTTCGATCCATTCAAACCTTTCTTCGAACAAATCGACTTGCCCTCCTCCCTCATCTCACGATTCGACCTGTTCTTTATGATTAGGGATACATTGAACAAGGAACGCGACGCTGCGATTACCCAACACATCTTATCCACCCATCAGGCGGGAGAACAAATGATGCAGATGCAGCGGAGTGGGAAGAAGATGGATGTGGAATGGCAAAAAGCACTCGAGAAGAAAGTGACGCCTATCATCGATACTGAGATGCTGAGAAAATACATCTCGTACGCCCGACAGAATGTGTTCCCGGTGCTCAGCCCGGAAGCCGTGCTGGTAATCCAGGATTTCTATGTTGGATTGAGGGACCAAGGAAGGCAGCAAGGAAGCTATTCGGCGACGGCACGGCAGTTGGAAGGACTGGTGCGGTTAGCTGAAGCAAGCGCCCGCGTCCGATTGAGTGACGTGGTGGAGAAAGAGGACGCGGATAGGAGCACCCGGTTGGTGCGGGCGTCATTGGAGGATGTGGTGCGAGATCCCGAGACGGGACGGATTGACATTGATATCGTGACGAGTGGGCAGACACAGAGCTCACGTGACCACATGAGAACGATCCTTGACATTATCCGGAGCAAGGGGAAGGAGATGGAGAAGGTGCCCATCCAGGATGTTATTGCGGAATCCATCGAAAGGGGTATTGATGAAGAGAAGGTGCGGGAACTCATCACCAAGCTCAAGCGGAGCGGAGAAATTTACGAACCCTCCCATGGGTATCTCAAGGGCGCGTGAGAACGCATAAAAAGAATGACTGGGTGAAGGGAACCTATGTCCCCTCCCCCGAGACAATGGAGAAAAGCCACTAATAGGGAAAAAGCCTCTCCTAAGAAGCGATTGATGGGAGAATATGCAGTCGCCAAATGGTTGGCGAAATCCCTGAACTTCCATTTTGGTCAAAGGCGGGGGGATTTTTTGCGCGAGAGGATGGGGGAAACGAGGAGATATCTGGCGGAACTCAACCGCGAGCGGAAGGCGGCCGGGAAAAATCCCCTCACGATTGAGGAATTGATTCACATCATCCGGGAGAGCCAATAGAATGCCCATCCGATCATTTTTTCACGTAGTGAAGAAGGCGATGCAGGCCCGGCGCGTGCGGAAGAAGGCCATGAGCCCAATATCTGATAAACGGTTGTACCGGTTGATGATGCGCGAATTCGGGAATATGCATCAAGCGATAAAAAAGAACCGAAGAGGGAATGAGCATCCCATCCAGACGTATGCGCGCATCCAGGCGATGAAACAGCACTGGGCGCTCCGAAGAGCATACGCGGCCGCACACGTATATGGGTATGAGACGCGGAAAGCCCTCCTTGGGGGGGATGGGAAACCACGTGGAATCAAGGATTTGATTCCCATTATTGGAGAAAGACGGGCCGAGGCATTCACGCAGACGTTCAGGGAAAGCATGGCCATCGGCGGGGGAATGGAAGAGCGGGCGTTTGTTGAGGACGCGGAGAATCAGGCCCGGAATGAGGAAATATTGCCGGGCTCTTCCCCATTCAGGCGGAAACGCGCGGCATAGATTTATGAGCGGTTCCGGGGATAGTGGAGAGAGCATGGATAAACCGCTATTGGCCCAGTTGGCGATATATTTCATAGTCGTACAGGCTTTGGGGCTGTATGTGGGTTATTCCCTTATTCAGGCGGACCTGGAACCGGTTATTTTCTCTCCGGACCCAGATGACCCTGTGAATTCGGTGGGGCTACTGGCCTACATCCTGGTGGGAACCCTATTCATCCTGCTGGCCATCAAATTTCTTCCAGATAGACTGTTATATTGGGTGTTCAAGGGGATAGAGAGCCTCGCGCTATTCTTCACCGGATTCATTGTTCTGCAGGCCTTTATTCCTGAAGAGGCCGCGCTACTCGGAGCGGTTGGATTGATTATGATACGGGTGTTTCTTCCCCACATCCTGGTATGGCGAAACATCTCATCCATGGTGGCCACCATTGGAGCGGGGGCCGTGATTGGCATATCCATCGGGGTGTGGCCGGTGATCATTTTTCTCATCGCATTGGGAATATATGATTACATCGCCGTGTTCAAGACCAAGCACATGGTGACGATGGCCAAGGCGGTGGCCAAGAAGAATCTGAGCTTTACTATTGCCATGCCCACGAAAGACCATCAATTCGAATTGGGAACGGGGGATTTTGTGATGCCCCTCATCTTTGGAGTGAGCGTGCTGGGGGATAGCCTTTCCAAAGGGATTCCCTGGCCGGGCGCGGCCATACCCTCCATCGCCATCCTCCTCGCCTCTTTAGCGGGGTTGGCCATCACCCTGGATTATGGAAGTGGACGCATCGGGAAAGCCCTGCCCGCATTACCATTGCAAGTGGCGCTCATGGTAATCATGTACGGCCTGCTCGTGGCGGGCGGGGTGGTGTGACATCGTATGCGACGGAATGGGGTGCGATTCGGATTGTCACCCGTGACATGGCCCGCAACCCCATTGGAAGGGGAATGGGTGTTCATGCATGGGGATATTATAGAATGCCGCGAGGGGAATGGGGAGGTTCGTGTGCGTGCGAAGGATGAGAAGGGGGAGTGGGAGGGCTATTGCCCCGCGGATAGGGGAATGAATGTTCCCAGGGAAAAAGGGAAATACGTACGCACCTATGGAAAAATAGTGGCGCAACCGGATGGGGGAATGAAAGTGGCCAGCCAGTGGATCAAGGAAATTGAGGAAAGGGAATGGGGGTATTGCGTGGAAGAGAGCCAAAAGGAATGGATACGGCTCCTGGAAAAACACCCGGAATTGGATACAATAAGGCCGTTCGTGTTGGAAAGGGTCGCACCCAAAATGGGGATGGAAAAGAAATCCCCTATCAAAGAGGAAGACGCTGAATTCGTGGCCGCGAGCGAATTCACCGTGGAACGGCATTTTGTGTGAAGGGTTGGCGCGGAAAACGGGCTGGCATTTTAAAAGGGTTTTTCGGGGGAATGGGGTATGGACCCTTATGGAAAACTATTAGACCGCATGTACGCCAATCTCCCCAAACGGGACGCGGGGACGGAGCGGTTCGAATTCCCACGGGTGGAGAGTTTTATCCAGGGACCTAAAACGTACGTGAAGAATTTTCTCCAGCTACTTAAAATCATGCGACGCGAGGACCCGCGGGACATATTGAAATTCCTCACCAAAGAGAGCGCCTCGCCCGCTCAGGTGGAGGGGGATCGGTTGGTGTTCTCCGGAAAATTCGGGGAGAAACAGATTAATGGGTGGTTCAAGCGGTTTCTGGATGAATTTGTTTTGTGCAAAGTGTGTGGGAAACCCGACACGCACTATGTTGAACATAATGGCGTGCGCCAATTGAAATGTGAAGCATGTGGGGCCATCTCACCCATTCGACGGGGATGATGGAGTGGGAAGAAAAGAATTCGCCATGAAGGAACATGTGTCCCCGGAGGGAAGCGTGCTCGGAGTGGCGGATATCGAGCTTGTTGGAAAAGTATTCACGGAAGGAAAATTCCGCCTCCATGTGAGTGAACGGTTTTATTTTGGAGAAAAAGTGGATAAACACGAATTGGTGGAAAAAGTGAACGCATTCTCAAACATCAACCTCGTGGGGGATCGATGCTTGCGGGTGGTGAAAGAATTAGGATGGGTGGGGGAAAAGGGTATTTTGCGCATCGCGGGAGTACCCCATGCACATGTCTATAAACTGTAAGTCAGAGAATATGAAGGAAAGGAGAACCAACCCATGAGACCACGGCCAGCCAATACGACCCCTGAAGGGGAAGTCCGTTTGAGGTTGCCGTATCGAGAACACGGGGAAATGTTTGCCATCGTCATGAAACTTCACGGGGGCGACCAGATCATGGCATCCTGCGAGGATGGAAAAGATAGGATGTGCCGCATCCCGGGAAAACTCAAGAAAAAGGTCTGGATGCGGGAAGGGGATGTCATCATCATCCGGCTCTGGGACTTCCAACCCATCAAGGCGGATGTCGTCTGGCGGTTTTTACCCATCCAGACCGAAAAGCTCCGGCGCCTGGGGCATCTTGAGAAGCTTCCGGTGTGAGGAAAAAAGGTTTAAGGGGCGACCATCACCATTGGATGATATGATGGATAAGCATCGCCGGAAAGCGTTCCATATCTTCAAATTATTCTCGGAAGAGCGCCTGGAAAAGACATTCGCCAAGGTGTTTGATCAGAACACCATCCACGTGCTGCACACCCTCGCCTCTCAAGGGCATATCGATCATGTCGAGTTCACCATTTCCACGGGAAAAGAAGCCCACGTATTCCGAGCTGTAGATAAAGGGGGGAATTACCGGGCGGTCAAGATATACAAGATTGAAACCAGCGACTTCAATAATATGCAGGATTATTTACGATTCGATAAACGATTCGCCAACGTGAAGAATGAGAAGCGGAGCATCGTGTTTGCATGGACGCAAAAGGAGTTCTCGTCCCTACGAAAGTTGCGTGAGGCCGGGGTGAATGTCCCCATGCCCCTGGTGGCTAAGGATAATGTGCTAGTGATGGAATTCATAGGGACAGATGGGGGAGCGAGCCCGATGCTAAAGGATGCACGCATAAGGGACCTGGAAAAATTTTACAAAGGACTGGTGGGGAACATCGCCAAGATGCTCGCGGCAAAAATGATTCACGGGGACTTGAGCGACTACAATATTCTCGTGAAAGACGACATACCCATCATTATTGATTGTGGCCAAACCTTCCCAACCACCCACCCGAACGCCAAACACTTTTATGAACGGGACCTCAAGAACCTACTGAAAGTAATCCATCGGTTGGGAAAGAAGGATTTGACGTATGACGAATTCTATGGGGATGTGAAACGGGAGAAGGAAAAACTTTCAGGGTGGGGGAAGGGGTAAGTGAATGGGCAATTATGTATAAATATACTACGTACGCTCCGTGACTTTGTAAAGATCCAACCGGAAAAAAACCGCTCATTTGACTTATTATTTTGCTGGTCCCGGACACAATGCTTATAGCCATTTAGCCCTTATTCTTCCTATAGCGCCCGGAAAAGACGCTCTGATCCCCCCCTCCCATGCTCGATGAATTCATGATCCCCAAGGAACGGATCGCCGTCCTTATCGGCCCTAATGGGCAAACCAAGAAAGAAATCGAGCAGCGCACCCACTGCCGAATGGGAATAGACAGCAAATCCGGGGACATTTCAATCGAAGGGGAGGACGCCTCCCACGTCCTCACCGCGGGAAACGTGGTCAAGGCTATTGGACGCGGTTTTTCCCCCCCGCATGCCTTCCGCCTATTCGAGGAAGACCATTACTTCGAGATCATCTACCTTCCTGATTTGCTAGGGAAAGACTGGAAAACCCTCCAATCCAAAAAGGGCCGCATCATTGGGAAAGAAGGGATCATCCGAAAGAAGATCGAACAGGACACCCACACCCTCATCTCGGTGTATGGGAAGACCATTTCCATCATCGGGAAACCCGATGCCCTAGCCCGAGCCGTGCAGGCTGTTACGATGCTGGTCAAAGGAGCGGAGCACGCCACTGTATTAAATTACTTACGCCAATCACTCACAGCGCCCGAGGAGTTCGAATTCAGGTGAAACCCAAAATTATGCCCGACGAAAAAACACTGACCCGAATCGCCAATCCCACCGCGGATGACCTGGCGAAGGAATTCCGCGAGCATTCCGTGGCGGAATTCTTCAAGAAGAACAAGCAAATGCTCGGGTTAAGTGGCAAGACGAAAGCACTCACCACCATCATTCATGAATACATCACCAACTCCCTGGACGCGTGCGAGAATGCCAACATCCTGCCTGAAATCGAGGTTCATATCAAGGAGCTGGAGGCCGAACACTATGAGGTTACGGTGGCCGACAACGGCCCTGGGTTGACACGCGAAACAGTGGGAAAAGCATTCGGCCAATTGCTCGCAGGAACCAAATTCCATCGCCTCATGCAGATGCGTGGACAACAAGGGATAGGCGCCAGCGGCGCCACCATGCTCTCCCAGATGACGACAGGAAAAGAGATCCATGTCATCACCGGAAATGATAAGGAAGTTATTTCCTGCGACCTGTCCATCGACGCCAAATACAACCAACCCAAAGTCCACAACATCAAGATTCTTACTCGAAAATTCCGCGGCACCATCGTGAAGGCGGAATTCAAGGAAATGAAATACGTAAACAACGAACAAGGCCCCCTCGAATACGTGCGACGCACCGCCATTGCCAACCCCCACGCCAAACTAACCTTTACCGACCCATCCGGACAAACCATCGCATTCGAACGCACCGCCAAAACCATTCCTGACAAACCAGAGGAAGTCAAGCCCCACCCTCGCGGGGTGACAGTGGACGAACTGCTCAACCTCGCCAAATACACCCAAGCCAGACGCACCAATAGCTTTCTCAAAATCGAATTAGATAGAATGGGGGATACCGCAGTCAAAGAAGTGGGGGAAAAGGTATCTTTCGACCTGAACAAGGACCCCCACGCCCTTTCATGGAGGGAGATCGAGGAAATGGTGAAAGCATTCAAAGACATTACCTTCATCGCCCCCCGCACCGATGCCTTACGCCCTATCGGGGAAGAGCAGATCAAGAGAAGCCTCCAAACGATTGTGGAGCCTGAATTTTTGTCCGTGGTGACACGGAAACCCCAAGTGTCAGAGGGCGGATATCCTTTCCAGGTGGAAGTTTCAGTCTGTTATGGGGGTAAGGCCGGCCGCCGGGTGGGGGATGAGATGCGCATCGAGATCATGCGCTTTGCCAACCGCGCCCCGCTCCTGTTCGACACGGGGGGTTGTGGCATCACGGAGGCGGTGAAAACCGTGGAGTGGAAACGCTATGGCATCAGAGACTCGGAAACCGCTCCCCTAACGGTATTCGTGAACCTCATTTCCGTCCACATCCCCTACACGGGAGCGGGGAAGCAAGCCATTTCCAACGACGAAGAGATCGTGGAAGAAATCCGATTGGCCCTCATGGAATCGGGACGGAAGACTGCCCGCTATATCATCAGCAAAGAACACGAACGCCTCAAACAAGAGAAGAAACGCATCTACATGAAATACGCCATCGAAGTGGCCATCGGATTAGGAGAACTCATAGAAAAAGATCCCAAACCCATCGAGCACAAACTATTGGAAACCGTCGCCAAACGCCTGAAACTGGATGAACAACAAGAAAAGAAGATGGAAGCCCAGACCGATGAGGATTTAGAAAAGGAACTGGAACGCTTGAACAAAGAAGATAAGAAAAAAGGCAAGGCGAAGAAGCCGGCCGAAAATGAGGAAGGCGGTGAGGAATAATGGTCGACACCAAGACAAAAGACAAGGAAGTCATCAAGAAACTCGAGGGATTGGGTGAACAAGTCTATAAGCAGATCAACCAAGGCGCCAATCCCACGGTGGCACTGCCCGTGCGCTCCCTCGGAAATATTTTCTTCGACCAGAAATCCCGCACCATCAAATTGGGAGACAAGATGTCCGAACGCCAATTCCTCAACATCGCCCACACCCGGAAATTCATGCAGACCATGCTCGTGGCGAACGAAATCAAGAAAGTCATCCATGAAAACGCGACTGTTTCCATCCGTGACCTCTATTACGCGCTCAAGCACACCATCGAAGGAACTAATGAAAATACTTTCGAGAATCAGGATGAGAGCGATCCTCTGATCGAGGACCTGGAAGCCTCGCTCAACCTGCTCCGCGAAGAGTTGCATCTTGCGGCCTCCGCCAAGGGCATCATCTCCGGGCCCATGGTCGTGAAGGATGGTAACGATACAATAGACCTCACGCGAATGGGGAGTGGAGGATGGAGCGTCCCATCTAATGTGGAGGAGGACCGCATTGAGATCAAGAAGATGGAGGCGGATTATGTCCTGTTCATTGAAAAGGACGCCGTGTGGCGGCGCTTCAACGAAGATAAGT
Source organism: Candidatus Diapherotrites archaeon (assembly GCA_030688545.1). NCBI lineage: Archaea > Nanobdellati > Candidatus Iainarchaeota > Candidatus Iainarchaeia > Candidatus Iainarchaeales > Candidatus Iainarchaeaceae > Candidatus Iainarchaeum > Candidatus Iainarchaeum sp. The sequence continues at coordinate 406,970 of JAUYHT010000002.1, forward strand.
TCTGGAAGAAAAACAACTGCATCATCATCACCGGAAGAGGGCAAGCGGCTCGGGGGGAAAGAAGACTCGTCCAGCGCCTCAACAAGGAACACAAACTCCCCATCTACGCGCTCATGGATGCCGACCCGTGGGGGATGTACATCTATTCTGTGATAAAACAGGGAAGCATCTCCCTCTCCTACTCGGAAGAAAAGCTCGCCACCCCAGATACCAAATACATCGGCCTGACGGTGGGGGATGTGGAGACATTCAAAATCCCAAAAGAAGTCACTATCAAGCTGAACCAATTGGACATTAAGCGGTTGAATGAATTACAATCGTATGAATGGTTCAAGCACAAGAAATGGCAGGCCGAATTCGACTTGATGAAGCAGAAAAACATCAAGATGGAACTCGAGGCCCTCTCCAAGAAAGGCATCCGCTTCATCACCGAAACGTATTTGCCTCAGAAAATCAAGGAAGAAGACTTTTTGCCGTGATCCGCCGTGGAAAATGGTTCTGATTTCCAGATCTCTTTGGACGAAAAGCCTAGGTTACAAGGGACAAGGACTGAAAGCCATTTTTGAATTATATTCCCAAAAAAAAATCTTTTGGTCCAACCACTTCTAAAATGTTCAAATAACAACCTTTTTAATCGCGGATTTCTTGCAAAATGCATGCCCCCTGCACTGGAATCCGCTTTTTCCGCCAGACGCATCGCGGTCATTGGCGCTTCCCGGAACCCGGGTAAAATAGGGTATGTGGTGCTCGAGAATTTTGTTAAGGGCGGATTCTCTGGGAAGATTTTCCCCGTTAATCCCCACGCGGAGAAAATCCTGGACCTGAAAACCTATTCCTCTATATTGAAGGTCCCTGGACGCGTGGATTTGGCGATCATTACCGTCCCCGCCGCACTCGTACCAAAAGTATTAGAAGAATGCGGCCGGAAGAAAGCGGGGAGTATTGTCATCATTTCTGCCGGTTTTTCTGAAATAGGAAATATGGAACTGACCACGCAGGTAGAAAAGGTGATGGAAAAGTACCCCCGCATGCCGGTCATCGGACCCAACTGCTTGGGGATTTTGGATACGCGCTCACACGTGGACACGCTGTTCCTCCCCCGCTACCGATTAGGAAGACCTAAACCCGGGGTCATCTCATTCATCTCCCAATCCGGGGCACTGGGAAGCGCCGTGCTGGATTGGGCGGGAAACAAGGAGTATGGCATCAACAAATTCGTTTCCTATGGAAACGCCATGGACGTGGATGAGGCGGAGCTCATCGAATATTTGGCGCAGGACGACACTACGAAAGTCATATGCGTCTATTTGGAAGGCGTCCGAAATGGGAAGAAATTCTTCCATACGGCCCAAAAACTTTCAAAGAAAAAACCTGTGATCGTCATCAAAGGAGGGATGAGCGTGGCGGGAGGAAAAGCCACGGCGTCGCACACCGGGAGCCTTGCAGGGAGTGGAAAAGTATTTGAGGCCGTGGTGGACCAGACAGGGTTGATTCCCGCACGGACGATGCAGGAAGTGTTTGATTTTGCCCGCACGATTGCCAGTGAACCTCTTCCCAAGGGGAACCGGGTCCAAATAATTACCAATGGGGGTGGGTATGGGGTGTTGGCCACGGATGCCCTGGAAGACACTGGACTGGCCCTCGCAACCATGCGGGAAAAGAATCGAAAACCCATCATCGCCGTGTCTCCCTCCTACGCGGTAATACGGAATCCCATGGACCTGACGGGAGACGCGGACAACCACCGCTTTCTTGTTGCGGTGGAGAACACGCTCAACGATCCTAATGTGGACAGCCTCATCCTCATCATGCTCTTCCAGGTCCCCACCCTCGATTCGGACATCATCGAGGGGTTGAGTGAACTATTGACCAAGCGTAAAAAACCGGTGCTCCTGCTCAGCGCGGGAGGAGAATTTGCCCAGATGCATATGAAACTATTGGAAAAAGAAGGCGTGAACACATTTGATGATCCCCATCAGGCGGCCCGGGCCCTGCAAGCGCTGACCAGATATGCCGAGAAAAAATAAGCTGTTCAGGATAACCGCTGTTGCGGCTCCACTATTTTTGAAGGAAGAATAGGAGCGTTTCCTGGATCTGGCGCCTGGATAAGTTCCCCTTGTTCCAATTGCGCGACAATCCGCTCGAGGTTCTGCTTGTCCTCCAGGAGTTCGAACAACGTCTTCACGTCCATTCTGTCCTTGGCATTGGTCTGGTTCACGTTCTGCTCCAACAGTCCTAATCCCATTTGAGCGATGCTGCGCTTGGACGCATGCAAAGCGCGCAACTCCTCCACCTTGAAAACGAAAGGGGAGCCATTAAACCGCTTCGCGGGGGAGAAAAGGGCTTTCCCGGAGAATTCGAGCAGCACCTTCCCCAGATCCACATCTGCCTGGGAATAGCCTTTAGCCAGGGTGCCCTTCAATTTGATTCTGTATAAGGGCAACAACCCCACGTGGGACGTCAGGTCTTTGGAAATTATCTCCCGGCAACGCTTTAGGATATTCTCGGGCCGGGCATCCTTGAACTTAAGGCAATGATAATAGAGTTTTCGCTGTTCGGGGAGGCGATGAAAAACCAATTCCCGGGTGCGGGTGTCATAGAGGTACCATCCCTTCTCCTTCTGCCCCTCCAACCGTTTCATTTGAGTAAACACCGTGGATCCTGGAATGATCAAGCGTTTCCCCCCCCATTCCGTGAGGGAGGTCCAATGCAAATGCCCGTTAACGAGAAGATCGAAGCCCGAGGGAAGATCTTCCAATCCGATGGTGGCGACCATATCATCCTTGGAAGGAAGGAATTCCTTGATGGACTGGTGGAGGACGAGGAGATTGGGCATGCCCGCTTTTGGTTGGGGGTTATATAGTTTCAGGGCTTCAAGGGCGCGCTTCTCGGGAATACCTGGCATACCATGAATGGCCACTTTTTCTGTTTCCCCACCAGGACCTTTTTTTTCCACCTCCACATGGGACGCGTGCAAACACACAAGGAAATTTCCGGTGTGCAACACATGCAACGCATTCGTGAGTCCCTTGGCACGGTATTCGTGCGTGCCCGCGATGGCGATGACGGGAATTCCCTGGAAAGAAAAAGCATTGGCATCCCCCTCCCGGGGAAAATGGGTGATGGAAATATTTTCAGGGGAAGGGGCCCGCTGGAGAATTCTGAAAAGGGTGAAACACTCATCCCATACCTCCTGCTCGGGAATCTTGTGGTCGAAAAGGTCCCCGGGGTGAAGGATCACATCCGGCTTCTCTTGGATGATGCCCTCCACGGCCTGCCTGAAACCCGCGAACGCATCCTCCCCCCGGGAGGTTCCGCGGGCATACCCCAAATGGGTGTCGGAAACGATGGCGATGCGCATGGAAAGAATAGGACTCAAAACCATTTAAGAGTTGACCTAGGAGATTGGCTATATGGGGATTTAAGTGTGAAATAGGATACGCCAGAATCTTAACTTGCCAATACTGGCAGACGCACCCCTCCTGCGAAAGACGAGCAGACTACTTCTTTCCTCGGATGAAACAAAACGTAAGAGTAGATTCAATTTCATTTTGATCCGAATGAAATGTCATTTTGTATTTCTCGCGATACCATTCAGGTAGATTCATGCAAATGGAAATAATCTCGTCTTTTTGTTTTGCGGATGCCTGTTTTGATTCACAAAAACCGCTCAGCCATTTTTTGTGCAGCTTTCCGACACGCTGCTCGGTAACAATTATTCCGAATTGCTCGAATAAAGCACGTATCAGTTCATGGGACGGGAAAAGAGGATGGTGAGGCTCAGTCACACGAACGATACTAGCAACAAATTCACGCTCGTTTTCGAATACAGCCCCCTCGATTACAAGCATTTTTCCACCAGTTTTCAATACGCGATGCATCTCACGAAAAGCCTTATCGGGATTGACAAAATTTTGTAAAAGATTTCGACAGAGTACAAGATCAAATGATTTATCTAAAAATGGAAGATTTTCCCCATCTCCAACAACCAATTTGAACGATGGATGTGTCCTTTTGCATTCTGCTATCATTTCCTTTGAAATATCAACCCCCGTTAAATTTTTTATTTTAAGAAAATTCTCAAAATCTCCCTTTCCGATTCCAACGTCCAATGCAACTTCGTCTCCTGAAATATTTGCAAACTCAATAAGTTCAGTGTTGAATTCAATGTTTTTAACCCAAACTTTGCTATCCCACGTCTTCGCAATTCGATCATAGGTGCGCTGAGTTTCCTCTTTTATCATAAACAATAAATGGCTAAATGCTATAAAAAAGATCAGGATAGATGGTTAGTACCCTTTCCCGTGGGCGCGAGTAATATACCGGTTTTCGACCAGCCAGGGGGGAAGGTCTTTTACACTGGGAATGAGATGCTGAGGGTTCAAGCCGTGTTTGGTGAACATGGCTTTCGAATGGAAACCGGAGAGCACCCCGCAGAAATCGATGTTGTTTCCCCGCGCCGCGAAATAATCCACCGTGAGATCCCCCACATATAGTACTTCGTGCTTCCGAATCCTCTCTTTCTTCAATTCGAACAGCACCTCATCGAAAACCCGCGCGTCGGGCTTCTTGAAGCGCGTGCTCTGCTCGCCGAAAACGAAGAGGAAATTTTTGGGGTTCAACGCGGTATGAGAAATGCGTTCCCACAATTGGTCCGTGGGCTTGTTGGAAAGAATGGCCGTTTCAATGTGGTGCTCGCGGAGAAAATTAAGCGTATCCAAGGCGCCCGGGATGAGGGGATAACGGGTTCCCTTCCTAATCTCATGGTATTTGGCAATGAAGGCGTTCACGTCGTAATGGGGAAATAATGCCACCACCATCGTGTGCCAGGGCTTTCCCCAATACCGGAGGAACATGTTGAAAGAGGGCTTGGGCAGCCCTAACGCACGGGCGGTGCGGCAGTGGTTCTGGAAGGATACCATCCCGCTTTTTACCAGCGTATCGTCGAAATCGAATATGACCGCCTTGAGCATGCTCCAGGCAGGTACAAGGGCATTAAAACCCTTTTCGGGATAAATTCCCTTGAAATAGGCCTACCGCGGGATTGACGAAAGGAAATCCATCAAGGTGGGCCGTCGCCCTCAAGGGGCGAAACCCTTGCGGGGGTGGCAGAACGGTTATGCGCCGGCCTGCAGAGCCGGAAAACCGAGTTCAACTCTCGGCCCCCGCTTAGGGTTCCACGTTAAAACGCGGTGAAAATAGTCGAAAACCGCGCTTCAACTGGGAATCAGAATAACGGTCCCCGCTTCGAGTTACGAGTTAAAGTGCGGTAAAATAAAGTAAGAACACCGCACTTCAACACGGAATTCAAATAGCGGCTCCCGCTTGGGTCTTCGCGTTGAAGCGCGCACCAACTGGATTTAAAGAACTTGGAAAAGCCAAGGTGCGTGATCCACATGGAAGACCATTTGTACAAGCGTCCACATAGTTTCGAGCTGCTTCGATCTCGAATTTGGCCAGATGAATTCCCATACAATGGGGCCAGTTACCGAGAACGACGTGTATATACTTTGACACCCGCGAATCGGCTACTCCTTCGCCGCTATCTTGTCAATCTGGAAAACCAGAACTATGGACTTAACCGCAAGTACCGTCTCATCGAGATTATGGCAGTTTTAGGAGAAATGTTTTGTAGAGACTTCGAGTCCGCAACGAAAGATGACATACAAGGCCAAGAAGGGTTAGTGTCCAAGATTATGCACAAATGGACCAATGACACTACAAAAGAGATGTATATCCAAGGCCTAAAACAATTTTACAAATGGTTCGGACAAACCACGGAGTACCCTGAAGTAGTGAAAGGAATTAAATTTCAAAAAAAGAAAGGAAAGAAGTTGCTCGATATTCCAACCGAGGAAAAAATAGCCGAATTAATTCAAGCTGCTGGAAATCCGATGCACAAGGCAATGATTTCAACTATCTATAGTTCAGCTGGAAGAATAGGTGAAATCGCACGGCTGCAAGTCAAGGATGTAATATTCCAGGATGATGAAGCAGTGATCCATATTCTGCATAGTAAAACAGAGGAGCGGCAGGTTCTGCTCGTAGACTCAACCGTTCAACTTCTTCGCGAAGCATTACTCTATCATCCCCATCGGGACAAAGAAGACTTTCAAGATAGACTACTTTTTGTAAGCGTGGCACCATCTTCATATGGTAAGCCGTTTGGATATGCGGCTATTGTAAAAATACTTAAGCAATGTGCTGAGAAAGTCCGCATCAAAGGATTGCATCCTCATTTGTTACGCCATGCGAGAGCCACCCATTTAATTCAACGAGGACTAAATGAAATGCAGCTGAAGGTAGTTCTGGGCCATTCTTATTCCAGTCGCGCAACGGCAGTTTATCTCCACCTTAGTGGAAAAGATACCTATGATGCAATTCGAACAGTAAATGGAAAAAAGAGAATCACAGAAGAAAAACAAAATCCATTACTTGGAAAAAAATGCGATATCTGTGCAACCAACAATACCTTCGAAGACAAAGTGTGTCGAAAATGTCAGCGGCCTCTTGGCGTCCTGGAGAGAATGGAATACAAAGATCAAATGAAAACATTGCAGGAACATATTTTGCAAATGGAGCAGCTAAATAATGAAAGAATGAGCAAGATGGAGAAAGCATACGATATGTTGCTTCAGGCCATTCTAAAACAAAGGGAGGCAACGATCCATCAGGTGTAATCGCTATAGCAACGGTATGAAGAATTACATCCTTTGAGGATGGTACAACTGTATTCATCCCCATTCTTGCATGCAATATCACAGGCCGGAATTATCTTTCGGTCTTCGCAAAAGAAAACACATTCATTTACATCGTTTTTTTCCACACAATTATTGTACTTTCTTTCAACATATCCACCGCTCCAGACAGCTAAAATAATGAAAAGTAGAACCACCCCAATCGCAGCCCACCACATCCATGAAAGCGAGTGGAGTTTCTTTTTCTGCAGGTCTTTTTTATCTTGAGCCATAATCTCAACCTATAGATTGAGAATTAACCGTCAATCCGTTAAAACCTTTACGGCGGACTGACCTCCCTCCTCCTAAAGCTTCTTTATTACAAGTAGTATCAGGTATCGCTTTGGTCAGGTTAACCTCGGGGGTTGGTATGAAGTGCGCACTATCGCCAGCGGTACAGGAGTGGATCAGGACTGCAATAGAAATGGGATGGGCTGATCCACATGACTCAATCAGCGATCCATATTCAAATGACTCTATAATTTCACGCCGGGATAAGAATTATCGGGAAGTTTATTCGTTAAGTTTGGTCCGCCAAAAACAACAGATGAAAGAATTTCATTGATAGAGGATAAGTTTTGAATTTCCCTTTCGATTTTTTTTACGACATCTTCGAGTTTTGTTTTCCCTTCAGCTGCTTGAACTCGAAATGATTCACGCAAAGTTTGGCGTGTTTTGTAATTCATTATAAGGTTGGTCGAGAATGACAAAAATGCGCGTTCCAAATTTTCAACTCGAAGTTTTGGTAGTTGTTTTTCAATGTACCAATCAAATTCGTTTGTAAAAGATTTGTTGGACAAAAATTGATCCTTATCTTTTTCTTTAAGTGGCCGATTAGCATCAACCCATTTTAAGTAAAAGCTCAAAATTCCCCTCATATTTGGTGTGTATTTTTTTATTCGTTTATCTTCTTCTCGGGACTCAATGACAATAAGATCTTCGTCTCCGAGTATTTTTACATAGACCCAAACATTTTGTTCTTTTTCTGAAATAGCCTCCGTAATCTGCGCAACGCTGTCTTTTCCTTCGATAATTTTTTGGAGTGTGCGAAAAATAACTGTCGAAGTTAGTGGATAGTATGTTTGATTGGATTCACTTGGCATCGATAGCAATGAATAAGTCAAGGCTTTAAACTACCTATTGTTTTTCCCGCGAAAAAATGAATTATGTTCGTTGAAATATCGACGACGGCGGAATGGCCCCCCTCTCTGAACGCCCATTTAAACTCAAATACATTATGCTCTGCATAAGGTGATTTGTGTGTATACTTACCCAGTGCATACCAAAGCAACAGCAGAGAGGGAGGAAGATCAGTGAGTGTTATTCTCTCTCCAGAGGTCGCTGAGAGCCTATTGCTCGCATACGAAGCGGGCGGGTGGAGACCAAAGACCCCTGAGGAAGAATCGCTTCTTGACCAAGCCAAAAGACAATCGGAGGCAAATCGCGTGCAAATAAAAATGTGACCAAAGGGGAAAGCCCTTCCCCTTCAGCCGATTTGAGTCGCTCGTTCCAAAACAATACAACCCAAGGTGAAATCGATGAAGGATTCAACCAATAAAAAACCCATTCACGAGATAACCGTCCTTTCCTGGAAAAACAGACAATCTACAAGATTGCCAATACCAACCCGATTTTTACGAAAAAATTTCCCAGAGCTCGGGCGCCAATCTCAGAAAGGAATTCTCATTGCTTCTCGAACTTCTGATGGGAAGCCTGAAATTCGTTTTGTTTGCACGGAGGCGACTGTCTGCCAATAGCAGGTCGAAAATGATTCCTCATGCGACGAATATTCCGAAAAAATCCGCTCATGGACTTAATGGCAAAACAAGATCCAGAAGGATTCAGGGAAGCAGTTCAAAAAGCCGCCGCTGAAGTCGCGAAAGAATTCCAAGAACATAATGCAAAACTGAAAGCAAAAGCCGAAGAACAGCGAGAAGGGGGTGTATGAAGTGACCAACCCTAAAGATATTCAATACTATTCAGCAATGGAAAAAGAGCTGCGACACTCCCAAGTTGAGAAAGCATACAAACTACTTGAGCATGACTGCATCGAATACGATCATGTTCGAAAACGATTCATCTGCAAACCAATTAGGGGATACAATTCCACCACTTACATTTTCGAACGTATTCCAAAAAAGATTCCTATCGGGGAAAGCTCGATTTCTCACGAGTGTAACTGTCAAGGGTATCAAACCAAAAAACGGAAAGGAGAAACGCCGTTTTGCAGCCATCTCTTAGCGCTTCATTACTGGTTTAACCAGCGAAACAAATCGAAAGGCTGGGGGAAGTACCGCCAATGAACCCAGGCATTACATGCTACGATTGCAACGGGACTGGAATGAACCCCTTCTCTACTCGTCCAGAGAATTGCCCAACGTGCAAGGGAACGGGACTACTATGAATGACCCCCGCCATTCCGGAAGAAACTTCTTAGATTGTGGAGAAGGAAAAAGAATAGAGGACACACTATTCACGAAGCAGAAACTTCTTACATTATCCAATGAAGTGAATAGTGAAGGCGACTCCCACAATGGAAGAAGAAACTTACTGAATTGTAGCGAAGTAGATATTCAAACATTGGAAAAGCTCTTACAGTATCCCCGAAAAAAAGCTGCACAACTCCGCAAAATCAGGGAGTTATGTCTGGCTAACGAACGATTGTTTCTCAACGTACTGCAAAAGGAATTGGATATTCCATCGAAAAATTGGATATGTGGACTCATGCGTGAAGCAGCTCACGTGTTTGGCTTTCACTATTATCCAGGAAATAAAAGCTTCCAAACCAACATCATGCGCATCGCGCCCCAAGATAGAGTAGGACATTCGGTCGTAGAAGTCTACGAGTCCTTTTCCTATCACGGAGCAGGGGATACGCGCACGCTTCAATCCGTAAAAAATCAATTCCAATTATCGGACGAAGAGTTAGTCTCATTCGTTCAGCGAATCCAAAACGTTTCAGTTGGAGGATATCATCTTCGTCTGACCGGAAAATTGAACCAAAAATTGACTGAAAGGAGACTCTACAAAGCATGATGTACCCATTCCGATGCACCAGCAAAAGTTGCAATATCATTGTCTTCATATCATCCTTGACCCCGCTCATACCAATGTGCCCATCCTGCCAAATGCACCCCATTGAATCAATATACTTAGTCGAGTGTGCCAAAACGGAAGAAATGAAAACAGAAATTTCTCCAGACAGATCTGTGACTCAACCAATGGAGGCTATCACTCCATGAAAACCAAAACACAAATAATCACCAAAACAGGAGGGACAATCAATTGGACAAACGAGGAGACATTAGAAATATCCTATGAAAAAGTTGAAACGATTCTCTCAGCGGCGATAAATCACTCCACTAAAATGGTGGTCATTCCCGCTCCTGGAAAAAAAGTCTGGATCCCCCTCGAACACATTGCCAGCATTTGGGTAGAGGAGACAAACGATGCGTAACACTCTCAAAGAAATACCCGGCGGAACCATACGGGGCGAAACAAGCATGGCATACGCCGCCTTCCAAAAATACCGCGATATGGAAGAGAGGTCACTCCGCCAACTGGCACAAACCCTATCAGAAAAGGAAGGGGGCAATACCGGGGCAAAACAGGGGCAGTTAGAGGTATGGAGCACACGATACAAATGGGTTAAACGCTGCCAAGAATGGGATGAATACCAAGACGCCATCCTCCGTCAAACCCACCTCAAGGAAATAGCACAGATGTCTAAACGCCAGGCCGAAGCGGCAAAGAGACTCCAAGAAAAGGGCTTACAAAAGATTGAGAAAACAAAGCCAGCAAAAATGAGCTTCGGAGATGCAACCCGCGCAGTGGTAGAGGGGGCAAAACTGGAACGATTGGCTCGCGGAGAATCCCAGTCCATTCAAGATAATCGAGTGGAGGTCGTTTTTACTATTGAAGAAGAGGGAGGTAAAACAGATGCTCACGACGACCCGTCCGAAAAAGATAACGATTAACTATCGACCCCTCCCAAAGCAAAAAGCATTTCATCAAGCACAAAACAAATTTACTGGATACATTGGCGGTTTGGGGTCTGGCAAAACCTATGCGGGAGCCATGAAAGCTATCAGCTTCATGCTGTCTCACCAGGGTTCACAAGGTATGATTGCAGCCCCCAATTATCCTATGCTGCGAAAGTCGACCATGCCAACCTTTTTCGAAATTCTGCCCCCAGAGCTCATCAAGAACTATCACAAAACATACCATGAATTAGAACTCATCAATGGTGCCAAAACCTTTTTTGTCTCCACGGAAAAACCTGACCACTTGCGCGGACCAAATCTTTCCTGGTGGTGGTACGACGAAGCATCAAGTGGATCACGAACATCATTCGATGTCTTAGTCGGCCGACTTCGTGTGGGGAAAGCAAAGGCATGGGTAACGGGGACTCCAAAAGGATTCAACTGGGTCTACGAACGTTTTGCCGATCCAATAAAAAAACTCCAAGACACTTTTCTTATTGCAAGCTCTTCCAGAGAAAACACCTACTTGCCTTCTGATTACGTTCCAATGTTGGAAAGAACCTACACCGGAGCGTTTGCAAAACAAGAAATTGAAGGAGAGTTCGTGGGATTTGAAGGATTAGTATATCCCGACTTCTCCTACGAGGCCCATTGCCGCCCGGAATTTCCAATCGAAAAACGAGGACTGCCCGCCTACGTGGGAGTGGATTTTGGATACACCAATCCCAGCGCCCTAATCCTCGTTACTGTCGACTCGGACGACCGCATATGGATCTGGGAAGAATTTTATCAATCGGGAGTATTTGTCGAAGAGTTGATTAAGCAGATTAAAACGTGGCAGTCTCAAGGATTCAATATTCATTCATGCTTTTGTGA
>JAUYHT010000003.1 GCA_030688545.1 Candidatus Diapherotrites archaeon
GGATTGGGAGGACCCATTCACATCCAATTCCTGGCTGATAAACCCCGAATGGTCCAACGCCACAAATAAATCATCAACATACTGATCAGTAATGCGCCTTTCTTCAAAGAGGGTCGCGGGTTGCGTGGGGAGGGAGCTGAATACTAATACCCCCACCACGAGGATGAGGGCTAACACCACGTCCGCGCTGAACGCAAATCCCTGGGGGTTAGGTCGCATATACGGTGACCTCCACCAGGGTTTCTTTTCCATTGAGGGTGGCGAGGCGCTGCACCACGCTTCGATGGGCGGAGGAGGGAGGAGCTTGTCCAGTGGCGAGGAATGGGCCTCCTGAGAATGTGATGTAGAATTCGAATGGGTTGACTGACAGCCTGGTTTTAGTGAACGCGTAGTCCAGATTCCCCAGGTTCACGAATGCCACTACTTTATCGGGATCCAGAACCCGGTCTTTCTGGGCGAGGCCGAACGCCTTCACCTGGTTCAAGTCTGAAATGTCCTCCCAATTGGATGGATCCCCGGGATTCTTGATGATGAACTCAGCGATGTTGGCGGCCACCACATCCAGCCCTTTCCGGGCGATGGATTGTTGGGTCTGGGATTGGACGTCATTCATGTAGCCCAAAAGGCCCACCACAATGACCAGGAATAATCCGGTGGCGAATAATACGTCGGGCATGCTTACCTGCGCTTTGGGGGGAGCGGGGGCGATTGGTAATGAATTCATGTGAACACCTGTTCCGCCACTATTTTCCCAAAGGGGTTGATGAGCGTGGCTTTAGTGCCGGGAATATTCCATAACGTCTGGTTAAGGTCCAAATAGATGGTGGTAGGGGTATTGGTTCCCTGTCCGGTGTGAACCCGCGCGGCCCCATGGAGGATATAGGGTTCGGGAAACGTGATGAGGGGCACATCATCCCGGAGCAGGGTGAAATGGGATAGTTCCAATGATTGGAGGGCGAGGAATTCAAGGAATTCCTTGGCGATACTTCCTTCGTCGAACTCCACCTCCGAGATGATGACTAATGGATTTCCATCCGGACCGAAGCCGGGGTTGTCATACCCGCAGTCGGCGCTGTAATAGAGGGGGATGATTTGGTAGACGCACGAGGTACCGTCGCAGGAATACGCTTGCCATACTTTGGTCGTATCGACGCAAGTGAATGTGTCGGGGCCGCATGTTTCCTGTGTGCAGACCCCTCCTTCGTCATCGTCGGAGAGGAGCGCATCATCCCCGATAGCTTCCTCGGTATCAGTTTCGGGGGTGAAGGCCGCGGATTCGTTCCCCCAGACGCGGTCGAATAGCACCCGGTACACGGACACGATGTGTTCTTCACAGGCCACCTCAATGACATCGGGGGCTTGCGCATACAGTCGGGGGTCAGTGCCGAATATCACCGATTCCCCATCAATGAGGAGGAAATTAGTGGCCACAAATTTGGTCACGGACTTAATACGAATGTGCGCCCCTTCGAGGAAGAATTGGGGGTTGAGGGTGGGGTCTAAGATCAATCGAACGGTTACCCCCCGCTTGATGGCCTGGCGCAAATGATCGCGGAACTCTTTAGGAGCGGGGGTGCGCAGGATGGCGTCGATTGTGTGACTGGCCGAGTCCACCTGCACCACTATTTTCTCGAGGCAGTCAAGGTGAGTGCAATCGAATGAGAGGGAACATTGGTCATTAGCCAGGGCTTTGGCCGCTGATACACTTAACCCGGGGATGACGTCCGGATTGACGTGGGGGGTGGTGTCCCCTGGAGCGGGGGGCAGAGGGTCAGGAAATAATAAGATGAGGGCGCCCGCCACGAGGATAAGGACAATGGGCCCCACTAACCATTTCCATTCGAAGCGGAAGGGAATAAGCTCAGGGGCGGCCATCTCAGATCACCACCAGGTTGAGGTTATCAAAACTAATAATGACGCCCTCTCGAGGAGTATCCCAGTCGCCCAAGCCCCCACCCAAATCAATGTAATAGGTCCCTGGTCCCGTGACCAAAGACGTGAGATTTTGGACATGAAATCGGGTGTCCGCCGAGGGGTTTTCTTTAAACCAAATCTCGGGGGTGGGATCGGCATCCACCGCACCAATGTCGAGGTCGCTTCCCAAAAACGTAATGGTGTTCTGGTCGTGGAACCGGAGCTTGACCCAGGATTCCTCTCCATTGTCCAAAGCATTGCTTCCCGTGGGATCGGGGTCAATGGAATAAAGGAAGCTGAACCGGAGTTTCTTTCCAGCTGTGAGGAGGGAATACATATCCGCGTTCACGTCGAATTGTATTCCAAAAGCCCCGGAGGTGACCATGCCAATGGTGGCATTATCATCCGGGTTGATAGGAGAATTAGGCACGATCCCCGGCCCCCCCATGCGGAGGTCCAGACTTTGAGTGAGGGGGACTTGGGAATCCGAGGTGTTCTTGTCATAATTGGGATCGGCATTGAACTGCACCCCCGCGGGGATGGTACCCCCATAGGTTAGCTTATCCCAGTCCCACCCATCATTCCCTATATTGAAATCAATTCCAAAGGTGTTGGCGACGCTGTTGACATCCGTGGAGAAATCCAATGGTTGGGGGAGATCATTCCCGTGTTCCCATAAGTCAATGAGATATCCTTGCTGGGTGAAGTTGACGTCGATGAACCCATAGTCGATGGAAATGGTTTGCCCCACCCCCGCGGGCTCATACGTCATGCGGATACGGGCATTGTTAGCTTGGTTGTAGTCCGTGATGCACCAGCTCAAATCGGGAGATGAATAATAGGTTTCCGAAAAATAAGGGGTGTAGGGCTCGATATCCACCCATTGAGTGTTGTCCCAGCATTGCACCATGTTCTGAGGCCCGTTCAATCCCACGTGGTAGGATTCGAAGTGCTTGATGTGCACGAATACGGAGTTGATGATGTTGGCGCTGGTGAGCCCTAAATTGTTGAACCGGAACTCCACCCAATCCGGGTTCTCGTTGGGGTTGTCGTCGGAGATCGCATACAGCGCGTCATCGGCCCCTACCTCCACCCTCCACGTCTGATTCTGGTCATCGATGAGGAGAAATATCCCATTGCTCACATCCCCACCCCCACTTGGGTCATTGGGGGGGGTGAATGGGTTGTAATTCGTATCATTCGTGAAGATGACCGTGCCATTCAGGTCGAATGCTTTCACAATGCCCCGGTAGAGTTGCACATTGGACACACTCCCTAATACGGGGCACAACGCGTCTCCCACCAGGACAAAATTGTTGGTGATGTTCGCGTCCTGCAACAGTTCGAATTTAGTCTCGGTGTAGGGGGGGTTGGAACTCATGTATGTGATAATGGAAGAAAGCTGGATGCACACCTCCTCCTCCCCCACATTCTGTTGAAGCCGGGCGGAGGATTGTTTGTTTTGTTCGATGAGGAGGAGCGCCACGACGAAGAGCATCAGGAGGAAGAGGATGGAGGAAAGCACTTCCATGCTGACCTGGCCGGATTGAACGGGAGTCATATGTTCACCACGTGTACGTTTACATCCCCCATCGTCACGCGCAAAGTATAGGGCCCTTGTTCGAAGAATAGGAATCGGGAATCGATATGGGCCTTGGTGAATGCAAACACATGAGTGGGGCTTCCCCCTTGGTGGAGGGTGGCGATCACATAGTTTTGGTCCACTCGCAATTCCGACAGGCCTTGAGGAAGGGTGATGTTCAAAAGAATGGAGTTGCCCGGCCCTTTGGCATAGACGAAGTCCACCGCCGAGGAGAGGGAGTCCACCGCGGCCTGCGTTTGGACAAGTTGGATGGATTGGGAATAGATGGTGAAAGCATACGCAAAAAGGATAACCACGACGATCAGGAGGAAGGTAGTGAAAATGAGGTATTCGAAACCCACTTGTCCTCGGGAAGATGCCATGAATCCTCCCATCGAAACCGCCAATAAAAAACCCCTCCGCGGAAAAGAGGGTAAAGGGCGGGAAATGGGTGGTTTATATTGGGGGATAGGCGCGTTTAAAGCCAGAATGACTTATGTATAGGCGAGTGGGGGCAAGGATAGGGGAGTGGGGGAGGCATGACCGAGACGAAAGAAAGGTTCTACCGTGTTCTCCTTGAGAAATACGCGGGAATCATCAACCAGAACGAGCAGCGCACGGTAGGGGAGATCAAGGCGCTCGTCGACCCCATGGACCCGGGGGTGCAAGGGTTGCTCCAGGAATTCAAACCCACCCCATATACGTTTGAGCGGGATTATCTTTTCACGGCCCAGCAGGTGTTCGAGCACATCACCCAAGAAATCAAGTATGTTCCTAATGACTTGACTATCAATTTCTGGCTGAAGCCCCATGAAATACTGGCCAACAAAGTGGCCGATGATGAAGATTTGGCCGTGCTCGTATGCACGGTGTTACATGCGTTGGGGGACGAGAATGCCATGGTCGTGCTTATGGAATTAGAGAATCTGACGACGCACGCGGTGGTTTTGACAACGGTGAATGGGAAGACACTGCTCCTGGACCCCTGCACGGGACATAATTTTTTCAAGTATCATGGCGAAAAATCCCATGTGTTCAAGCGGTATCATTTCAATGGCCAACGAATCAAGCGGGCCTTGTATCGGTTTAACGCGCAGATGTACGAACAGTTCATCTGACGGGGTGGGTGACATATAGATAAAGAGAAAGGAGTTGTGAGATTAATGGAATGGGAAGTGCATGGGACGGCCTTGCGTCAATTAGCACAGTATTGGCATTCTATTTTAGAGGGGGGATATGTGCAGCAACTCCGGGGGGTGGGAACAGACACCTTTGTTCTGCGGATGCACACCAAAAATGGGAATATTGAATGGGCTATTCGACTGCCTGGGGTCATTACCCAAACCCTCCGGAAATGGACGCCCGAAGAAAAACAGCCAGGATTCGTGAATGCCACCAAGACAGGGTTGGCGAATGCCCGAATCATTGGAGTAAGGCAGCATGGGATGGACCGCGTGCTCGTCCTGGAATGCGAGGAAGGGTCATTAGTCATCGAATTGTTCGGAAAGGGAAATCTGGTGTGGGTAACATCCAATGGGACGATTGGCGCGGTGCTCCATGCCAAAGAATGGCGTACCCGCACGATGAAACGAAACCACCCTTATGTGTTTCCCCCAGGCCCCCCCGATTGGGAAGCATTACCCGCAACGGGGGACAATACTCCTTTTGAGGGAACATGGGGCGCGTGGTGGGTGACACGAATGGGGGTTCCTCGAGAGTGGGTGGAATATGTGTGCGAGCGAGTACGCGTGGAAAAGGATGCCCCGTGGACAATGGATGCGGCGACATGGGATTTGGTTAGGCATACTTTGAAAGAGTTGGTTGCATCACTCGTGCCCCAATTTGAAATAATTAAGAGTGAAAAGAAGAATGTCGTACTAGTTCTGCGTGTGGACGACACCGTAAAAGAAGGATTAGATCAAGAGGCGTTGTTTTCCCGACTGGATGCCATTTTGGTTGAAACCACTCCGGAGGCTGCCCCATTGTCAACGACAGATCAGGCACGGAAGGCCTTGGAGGTGAACCACGCGCGGCAGGTGGCGATGATGAAGGCGTGGGAAACGGAAGCGGCATCTTTACAAGTCAGTGGGGAATGGGTCTACTCTCATTTCGAAATGGTGGAGGAATTGCTCGAGGCGGTGCGGCGGGGACGCGCGTTAAACGTGTCGGATGCGCACGCCCTCTTTGAATTGAAGAAGATCGTTGGGGAAGTGACTAAAGTGGATGTGGCGGCCGGAACGATCGAATTGGAAGTGGAAAAGGAGTAATGGGCCCTCAGGGGAGTGGGTCCCCATGGTGTTATTCGCCCATACTGGTTATTTCGCGCTCGTCCACGATGAATACATCGGAGACCGCCGTGACGGCCGCATACGGGACTTGAATAATCCGGTCCTGCAGGTTGGCTTTCTTGATGACCCTGGATTCGGCATCCACTTCGACGATTAAGGCCTCAATATTCCCCGTTCCTTCGTCCACGAGCAGATCGGAGAGACGCCCTACTTCATCCCCTCGATTGGTAATAACGCGTTTGGTCGCCAATTGGCGGGCAATGGCATATTTGTACATATTCTAAAACCCCCTTGTGCATCATGGACCACGCTGAGCTATAAAAGGCTTTTCCTTGACCCGTGGCCCGCAGCCCAATGGTCCTCCCCGGCGAAAATCTTCCGGGGGGAGGCGTTTATCATGTAGGGTTTAGAGCTTTTTGATGGGCTTCCGGGGTTTGGAGGGGGGATACATGTCCCGCAGGGCCTCGCGTT
>JAUYHT010000004.1 GCA_030688545.1 Candidatus Diapherotrites archaeon
GGATTGGGAGGACCCATTCACATCCAATTCCTGGCTGATAAACCCCGAATGGTCCAACGCCACAAATAAATCATCAACATACTGATCAGTAATGCGCCTTTCTTCAAAGAGGGTCGCGGGTTGCGTGGGGAGGGAGCTGAAAACCAGTATCCCAACCACTAAAATAAGAGCCAACACCACGTCCACGCTGAACGCGAACCCCTTCTCAAATAGCATGTTTCATTACCCCTATCTTAGTTTCATCGCCATTGAGCGCCGAGATGTCGATGGTGTTGCGGGCCGTGCGTTGGTTGACATTCACTGAGAAAACCACAAGAGAAATGACCACCCCCACTAGGAGGAAGGTGAGGAAGGTGAATAGCACCCCACGTTGATGGGTGCGCTTATTCATGCAACCACGCCCAATAATCCAGGGTATAGAATTGTGTCCCGGATGAATAATAACAGAATAACACGTCCTCATTATTGTACGCGCATTCGGGAATCGTTCCATCCGGGTTAACGACGGCGTACAGTTCGCCTTCCGCTCCCAGGTTTTGGGTGAACGCATATTCGAATGCGAGGCAGGTGGGATTTAATTGACCGCATAACGGGGGAACAGAATGGGAACCAATCACATCATTCTGTGTGGGCGGGCCGCGGTAGAAACGCACTTCGGAGGCGGGGGCGTCTAATGTTCCCCCGCTCATGATTTCGAGCGTGAGATCCACGTTATTAGGAGATAAGAGGTCGCCGGATAGAATGTTGATATTCAGATCCCTGAAATGAAAGACGTCCGTCACGAACACATTCCAATCCACCCGCACGGGATTTCCATTCAGGTCGATGTATTCGAAATAGGTTCCTGGGGAGGGGATGGAAATGATTTGGGTCTGGCAGGCTAATTGGGATGCGCAGGGGATGTTGAAGGTGTAGGTCACGCTCCACGGGGGTGGGGTGTCCGCGTTGATGTCGAAGACCAGGTTGCCCCCCATAACAGTGCCGTTCCCATCATCCACGATGGTGGTGCCGGAGTCGAAGGCGGCGAAAAGGTTGGCGTCGGATGAAATAGTACGTATATCCCGGGCGATTTGATCGAAGACATCGATGAGGGAATTCTGGTCTTCCGCATAGTAATATTTTCCCCCCGTGATGGTGGCAATACTAGTGAGTTCCGCTTCATCCGCATCGCGTCCAAACCCCACGGTGTAAATGACAATGTCATTGTTGGCCGCGTGGATAGCGGCCGTCTGAACGCTTCCCCCGGCGTTGGCTTTCCCATCCGCCATCATGACCTGGAATTTGAGGGCGAGGGGGTTGTGGCGGAGGCTCGTCAGTTCATCGGTGGCCGTGCGCACCCCGCTCGAGGTGGCGGTTTGACCGATGGCAGTCATTGCGTCGATGGGAGAATGGATGGAAGGGAAATCATTGGTGAGGAGGCTGGCCAGCGACGCTTGGCTGGCATACGTGACCAACCCTAATTGGTCAGTGGATGTATTCCACCCATTGTAATCCACGAAGGAATGGGCCGCGGTTTGGGCCTGGTTGATTTTTGGCCCGGTAGCGAGGGGAATGGTAATCAATCCCTTGATTCCAGAGTCGGTGGTCAGATAGGCCCATTCGTTCTCTATTTCTAAATCAGTGTAGCGGTAGGGCGTGGGATACGTGTCAATGAGTAGAGGGGCAGCGGGGTTGCTGATATCAATAGCCATCATCGCGCTCTCGTCTGCCACATACGCCGCATTGCCGGACAAGCGGGTGGCGCGGGCCGTGCCAGGGGTGTTGAACGTCCCTATAAGTTGGGGCGAGGAAGGATTGCTCACATCCACGATGCGCAAACCATTCATCCCATTGGAAACATAAGCATAGGAACCAAGGACAAAAACATCGTAAACAGGACTCCCGGTGAGGTCGCAGGGGGATGTTCCGCATACCCCTACCTGGACAGGGGCATTGCCACTAATGTCAAATATGCGAAACCCATTGGTCCCGTCGGCGACATACGCATGGGAACCATAAATTTGTACGCGTCGACCATCCGTTAGGGGAGAGAATCCCATCACTTGGGGATTGGATTTGGTGGTGGTATTAATCATATAGAATCGTGTCTGCGTCGCCACATAGGCCCGAGTGGCATCTCCCGCAATCCCATTGGCTTTGCCAACGAGATTTAATTGCCCCACCTGGAAAGGAGAGGCAGGGTTAATTACATCCAGGACGAGCAATCCTTTGTTTTCAACGGTAACATAGGCAAAGGATCCCACCCCCACACTATCAGTAAGAACACCGGGCGTGGTAAATGTTCCCACCCCTATGGGGTAGGCGGGTTCATTCACATCCAATACGCGCAAACCCCCGGAGCCGCTCGCTAGGTAGGCATATCCATTCAACACCCCCACTCCCCTCCCATCAGGGGTGGGGGCATACCCCCCATAACTCATGGTTGAATTGCGGTTGAGCACGAGCATGACATCCACAGGCAATCCTATCCCCGTATTCGCGGATACCGTGAGGGTGACTTTAATGTCCTGGTCACAAAAGTAGGGGCCATCCGGCACCACATTCACATCGAATTGAATATTGGCGTCCGGCGACCCCTGGAGGCGCGCGTCTATCCCTCGGTGAAATAGATCAAACCAATTGTCGGGTGGGGATAAGGTATCCGTGCATTGGGAGGAAGGTTGTTGCTTGAAGAATATTCGGCGGCCGTGCACGGGAGTAGCGGAGTTAGGGATGGGAGTGCCCGCGGTTACTTGGCTTACATTGGCATCGGGAAAGCAGGAGGAAAACGTCTGGTTGGCCCGGCAGGCATTCACATCC
>JAUYHT010000005.1 GCA_030688545.1 Candidatus Diapherotrites archaeon
GGATGTGAATGCCTGCCGGGCCAACCAGACGTTTTCCTCCTGCTTTCCCGATGCCAATGTAAGCCAAGTAACCGCGGGCACTCCCATCCCTAACTCCGCTACTCCCGTGCACGGCCGCCGAATATTCTTCAAGCAACAACCCTCCTCCCAATGCACCGACACCTTCCTCTCGCATCCGGGGGGATGGAATGATCTTTTCATGCAGGGCCCTGACGCGCGGTTTCAAGGATCGCCGGATGTGAACATTGTTCTGGATGTCAATGTCACCCCGGACGGGCCTTACTATTGTGACCAGAATATTTCTGTTACTTTATCCATCACCGCCAATGCCGGCACACGCAAACCGGTGGATGTGATGGTGGTGTTCGACAAATCAGGAAGCATGAGTTGGGGGGGCCAACTCTCGACTTCCGATGCTCTCGGTATCGCCCTCTCAACAAGCACCGCGCTTATCGCGGACAGCTCGGGGGGGTTGCGGGATATCAATGTTGCCAACCCCGGCCTGCCCATGTTCTTCGACACCTATAATTCTCCCGGAATCGGCCGGGATGTGGACGCTTTCGGAAACTATGCGTATCTCGCGGACGGCACGCAAGGATTAAGGGTCGTTGGCATCTCAAACCCCATCAATATCTTTCCAGTGGCCCAGGTGGATGTGGGAGGGGGCGCTTATGGGGTCGCGGCGGAGGGCGATAAAACCTATGTGGTCACGTTTTCGTCGTCCAATGTGGATGAAAGCATGACCGCCGGTACCAACCAGGTCCTGGTGATTGGACGCAATGCGTCCAACCTATTCGCCGCCCAATCCTTCATCCCCAGCGTGGATTTCGTGAGCGGCGCCATGGCATACGTGCGCCGAGTAGGCAACCCTATTGGTAATCTGGAGGTGAATATCCGCGCCACGCTCAATGGGCCTAACTTAGGCACCGCTACGTTATCCCCTGGAAGCCTATCGGCTTCCTACCAAAGCGCTATCGTCTCTTTTCCATCCATCATCCCCCTCACGAGTGGTTCCACCTACTATTTGGTGCTCACCACCCCCTCTACTAATAATTCCAATTATTACCAATGGGGCGCACGCAATGGCAATGCTTATTCCAGGGGGAACGCCTACCAAAATACATCCTCCCAGAATTGGGATGCCCGTTTTCAAACGCATTTTATTGATGGATTAATTGTATTGGATACCAGCACCCCCACTTCGCCGACTATCATTGGAGCGGCTAGTCTGGATGACGGGTGGCGGGTGTGGGTGGATGGTGGCTATGCCTATGTTGCTGATGGAATCTCGGGAATGCGTATTTTTGACGTGACCCAAAACACTCCCCAGGAGGTGGGTTTTTACAACACATCCGGCTACGCCTATGAAGTCAGTGTGGACTACCCTTATGCGTTCGTCTCCGACGGTCTGGCGGGGGTGAGGTTCTTTGACATCTCTAATCCTTCTTCTCCCAACCTTCTCAGCACGTATAACACTCCCGGCACGGCCTACGCGGCAAGGGCAGATGGCACCATTCTTTATGTGGCCGATGGAAGTTCCCTGCAGGTGTTGGATTTCAGCACCATCAATACCCCCGCCTTTATCGATGCCTACACAACCCCCTACCGCTACCGGGATCTCGAGATAAACAACGGGTGGGCGTACCTCGCGGTCGATAATGCCATCCCCGGGCTCATCACCATTGATTTGTCCCAGGGCCCCAAAGTGGATCAGGCCATCGTCGCGGCCCAGACATTCATTGATTTCAATGGGTGGAGTGTTCTGCAGGATCAGATGGGGTTGGTTACCTACAACACCCTTTCGTACCTCGATGAAGTACTGACCTCCAATTTCGCGGCGGTGCGCAACACCATTGGAAACATTGTGGCATTTGGCGGCACCGCCACGGGATCCGCCATCGACAGGGCCACTAACGAATTACAGAGTGTGCGGGCGAACCCACTCGCATTGAAATTCCAGGTCCTCATGTCGGACGGCCAAACCAATTATGGAACAGACCCCGACACCGCCGCCATCGCCGCGGCCAATGCTAATATCATCATCTACACGATCGGCTTCGGTGCCGATGCGGATGAAGATGAACTCAAGAGCATCGCCTCCATTACGGGGGGCCAATACTACTTCGCCTCCGACGCCAATGCGCTCGTGGATATATACGCGCTCATCGCCCAGAACATCCAGAACCTCGCCACGGATGCCAACATCAGCACCTTCTTCGATCCGGGAACCATTCTTGTGGATGATGGAAATGGTTCCTTCTCCAATGGCACCCTCGTCTTCGACATCAACACTCAACTCCCACCCCCCTGGATGGCCTCTTACATATTCAATATCCCCTGCGATTCCCAGCTCGCGTGCGAGACGCAGGTCATTTCCATCCCCTCCCCGGGAACCTTTTTCGAATACATTGACACCAATGGGGAGTCAGTGAGAGTGGATTGGAATGTATTCGTGACGGATATCTTCAACCAACGCGACCTCAACATTCAAATTCATTCCGGCGACATCCTTTCCCCCGGAAATGTGGATTTAGGAGTGGAAGTGATCAGCGCTGGGACGTTGGATGCGCCTTCTTCCGAAGTGCGTTTCTACCGCGGCCCACCCACGCAGAATGATGTGCTCGCCTCCCATACGGTTCCTCCATTATGCGGCCAAGCGGACCCGGTGTGCGCTGCATACGCCTATACCTTCACCCAGAACCTGGGGGCCGAAGGGGAATTGTATGCTGTGGTGAATCCGGATGGGATCATTCCAGAGTGTTCCTACAACAACGAGGATGTCATCTTCTGCTACGCATTACCCAATACTCAATTCTTCACCCTGGATTATTGGGCGTGGTTGCATGAATAAGCACTCCAATCAACGTGGGGTGCTATTCACCTTCCTCACCTTCCTCCTAGTGGGGGTGGTCATTTCTCTTGTGGTTTTCTCAGTGAATGTCAACCAACGCACGGCCCGCAACACCATCGACATCTCGGCGCTCAATGCCATCAACGCCAAATACGACGACATCACGGATGACATTATTACCTTAGACCATCCCATTGGGGTGCCCAGCATCCGTCAACGCATATTCCCTTTTACGTATACTATTGACGCTAACCGCTTTCATGTCGACCAAACCCTCCCTATTGCCACGGGAAAACTGGGCGCCTACTTCGACCTCATCCATGCCTACCGCCTCTTCGCCATGGACAAAAATGTCAGCCGCACCTATGATGGGGTGGATGTGATGATTGACCTCCCGCGCCCCCCGGCCTGGGGGGGGACGGCCTCCACGGCTCAATTCAATCTCCTCCCCCAATGTATCCAATATGCCCTCCGCGACGACACCATGGTGTGGCTAGAAAGCATTTCCCAGTTGGGTTGCTCCAATACCTTCTCGATGAAAGACCAGGTGGAAAGAGTGGACATCACCCTATCCTTGTTATCCACCGTAGACGACTTCAATGGGGTCGCCTGCTCATTCGACAACACCCCCCAATGCCGCGACGACCCTTATGACCCCGATTCCCCATTTCCCTACATCCACCTTTCCTTTCAGGATAGCAACTGCGCGCTATGCCCACCCACCTATCCCCTCATCATCCGCGGCCATTTCGATCCCGAATTCCCAAACACGATTGCTTATTCCTGCGGGGACGCCAATTGTGTATCTTCTCCCATCATAGTGCAATTCAGTGAAGGGGTGCGTGTTACCCACGCCGGCACCCCCATTCGACTTGAAATGGACATGACATTTGTCCAGAAAATAGCGACCTTCTATTATCAGGACGCCAACTATAACGTTCGAAAACCGGGGTTCGACACCTACAAGAGCAATGCGGTGGTGTTCCCGACATGAAGACTATGGATCTCTTCGCTCTCGCCTTGGCGCTCATCGTGGGGGGCGGGCTCTTCTACTATCTCATTTACCAACCCTACACCGAAACACCCGCTACGGCCCCCACCTGGACGATTGATGCTCCGTCCTCAGTGGGGGTGGGAGAATCTTTTAACCTGACCATCACCCTCACAGGGGGGGATGGCCAGATGCTGACGCTCCAGCAGGACGAAAAGGAGTCCCAATCCCTCTGCTCGGGCGACCCATGTATCGTTTCATTCCCCCTCCGGTTCGACGCCGCTGGATTACAAATTCTGATTATCCGCCTCGGCCAATCCTTTCGACAAGTGGCAATTCCCGCCACCCAAACGGGACGCGTGTGCCTCGATGCCACCCTTGAAGGGCAGTGTTCCCAAACCCTTCCTTATCGGTGTTCGAACACCCACCTCATTGTCGATTGTGACAGGTGTGGGTGTCCAAAAGGGTTGGTGTGCACGAACACCGAATGTGTCGCGCCCCCTTTATCATTAACCATTTCCGCGCTTCTTGTCGACGAGGTGGCCTATTCGACACGCCCGGTGTCCCTTACCATTACCATCCATAATGACACAGAACATTCCGTGGAGGATATCTTCCTCTTCTTCATCGACGCGCTTGATAATAATATGGTTATCCAAACCACTCCCCAAACCGCGGTCTTCACCTTGCCTCCGCAAGGCAATCAGTCATTCACATTCTCATTCCGCCTTCCCGAGAATACACAAGCATTACGCGCCCGCCTGCACGAAAACACACCCCCCTACTCTTCCGATCACGCGCTTGCGACTTCGGAAGATATCCCTATCCACGTGATAATTGACAATGATCCCCCCGCACCCCCCACCGGGCTCACATTCCAAAACCCCTATCTTGAATGGGTCGCTTCGATATCCCCCGACACGGAGGTTTACATCATTTACCAACAGGACTTAGCCGCGGGGGGATTCACTACCTATTCTATATTCGGGGAAACCCCCGACACCCACTATCTCCTTCCCCCCCAACTCGAGGCCCGCGCCTATGTCATCCGCGCGCGAGATCATGCTGGTAACCTGGGAAGCCCCTCTGACCCCCTCCTGGTTCCCGCCACCCCTTAAAAACTCCAAATCAATTTTTCTCCCATGGAACGTCCCCCGGCTCCCCCCCACCCTTTCTGGAATGGGTTAACCAAACTCCTCCACCTGCATACCGCCCCCTCGCCAGGAAAGGAGGCTGCCTCTTTTTTACGCCCACCCATTTCCACTATTTCACCCCCCCGCCCCGTGCGCGGGCCGTCCATCCCAATACCCACCATACCCCCCCGTCAGCGTTCACTTCTCCCACAAGGGTATGTCTCTTCCCCCCAAACCCCACCCCCTTCTCCTCTTCCCACACGAACCCGATCACCTAATCCTTCTTCCATGCCGCGCCAGGAGGAAGATCCATTCATCGTCACCGACTATGATAAGATTCTCGAACTCGTGAAGAGCCGCCGCGCCATCAAACTGGATGAGATCGCCCGGCTATTAGGGCTCATGGAAGAGAAGGTGGCGCAAGAACTCCAAACCCTGGAAGACAATGGTCTAGTCGACGTGAAATACCCCGCATTCGGGGAACCCATCATCCTCTACAAAGAACCCGTGGCTCGGTGAAAAAATGGCGACCCTGGACTCCTACCAAATCCCCTCCTCCATCCCCCTGCAAATTGATATCCGCACGGAGGAAAATGAGTTCGTCAACATCTACCACCTCCACACCCCCCGCGTGGGTTTGGGAACACGTGCCCTCCTCAATGACCTCAAATCCAGGATCATCTCGGAAGTGAACATCTCATCCGAAAAGATGCTCGACGCCAAATTCGTGGGGGAACTCCGCACCCAATTCAGCGAAAAAGCCGAGGAACTCCTGTTGAAGGAATTACCCACCCTCTCAACCCTGGAAAGGAAACAGCTCGCGGCCATATTGCTCAATGAGATGGTGGGGTTAGGGCCCATCGAATTCCTATTGGATGACGGAAACCTCGAGGAAATCGTGGTGAACTCCGCCCAAGAACCCATATGGGTGTACCACAAGAAACACGGGTGGCTGAAAACCAACATCACCCTCCACCCGGAGGCGGAGATACAGAACTATGCCAGCATCATTGCTCGGCGCGTGGGCAAACAAGTCACCATCCTCAACCCTCTTCTGGATGCCCACCTCATCACGGGGGACCGGGCCAACTCCACCCTCTTCCCTATATCATCACGCGGCAACACCCTCACCATCCGCCGATTCCGCCGCGACCCTTGGACGGTAACGGATTTCAATTCAAGCAAAACCTCCACTCCTGAACTCATGGCCCTCATCTGGCTGGCCATGGAATACGAACTGAACATCATCGTCTCCGGGGGAACAGGGAGTGGAAAGACCACCTTGTTGAATGTCATGCTCCCCTTCATCCAACCCAATCAGCGCGTGATTACTATAGAAGACACTCGTGAACTTTCTCTTCCCGACTTTTTACACTGGGTGCCCATGACGACGCGTGAGCCAAACTCGGAGGGCAAAGGATCCATCACCATGTTGGATTTGCTCGTGAACTCATTGCGAATGCGCCCCGACCGAATTATTGTGGGGGAAATCCGACGCCAAAGGGAAGCGGAAGTGATGTTCGAAGCCATGCACACCGGACACTCCGTATATGCCACGGTGCACGCCAATACGGCAGAAGAAACCATTAATCGTCTCGTCAGCCCGCCCATTGAGATTGCCCCCGCCCTCTTGGAAGCGGTGCACCTGAATGTGGTGATGTTCCGCAACCGGCGATTGGGGGTGCGCCGTATCCTTCAACTGGCGGAGTTCGTTCCCATGAAGACGGGGAGCGAAGGCAAAACCCAACTGAAACCCAATATCCTCTACCGCTGGCGCGCCGCCAATGATTCCATCGAGAAATACGCCGAAAGCATTCGCCTCTACGACGAATTGGCTTTACACACGGGCTACACCCACCAGGAGATCAACCAAAACCTGGTGGAGAAAAAGAAGATCCTCGACTGGATGGGCACCCAAAAGTTGCGCGACATCAATGACGTAGGGAAGGTGATGGCTCAATACTACAGTGACCCCGATGCCATCCTCAAACGAGCCGGGGTGAAATGACTATATGATCGTGCGTTTCACGATGCCCTTCAGCCTGCTCCCCATGCCCATGCTCCGCTGGGCGAGCAAACACTTCATCGGGTTGGGCAGCCAATTCGGAAAAATGCTGCCCCTTCACGACAGCGACATGAAAAAAGCCGAATTTCCAGTGACGGTGAAGGAGTATGCCACCATGTCCATGGTGATCGTGCTCTTCTATTTCATCTTCTTCTCATTCCTTTTCTTCGTAATGAGCTTCCGCCTATTAGGGACACTGGACTTGCTCACCCCGCTCGGGGTGAGTTTCTTCCTCTCGTTCCTGGTTCTGCTCCAACTGATCACGTATCCCATTATCAAGGTCAAGAAGAAAGTGCGCGATCTGGATAGGAATTTGGTGTACGCCCTCCGCACCATCCTCGTTCAACTCTACTCCGGGGTCTCATTGTATGATGCCATGAAGGTGGTGGCCGAAGGCAACTATGGCGCCGTATCCAAGGAATTCAAGAAGGCGGTTGATCGCATCTCCACCGGGGAAATACAAGAGGTGGCCCTGGAACGCATCGCGGAATACAACCCCAGCCTCTATTTCCGCCGCGCCATCTGGCAAATAGTAAACGGGATGAAGGCCGGAGCGGATGTCACCGCGGTCCTTGCCGAGAGCGTGAACTCATTGACGGACGCCCAATCCATCCAGATTAGGAATTATGAATCCCAGATGAAAGTCCTTTCCCTCGTGTACATGATGCTCGGGGTCATCGTCCCCGCGCTGGGAATCACCTTCCTCATTGTCCTATCCTCATTCCCCCAAATCCAGGTGAGCGAGACCTATTTTTGGATCCTCCTCCTGTTCGTGGGGGTGGGACAATTTATGTTCCTGGGCGTGGTGAAGAGCAAGCGTCCCACTCTGCTGGGAGAATAAAAAGGAGAAAAAGGTATGTCGGCTGACATTGGCATTCCCGTATTGCGGGAAATACAAGATGCGTTTGAAACGCAGTTCCGCTACCTCGGCATGCGGATATCTTCTCGAAAATTTGTCATCAACATCGTCCTGATGGCCTTCGTATTAGGGGTGCTATCTACCATTATCACCTCCATTTTCCTCCAATGGAATATCATCCTCGTCTTCTTAGGAGCGGCCGTTGTATCCCTAGGGTTCATCGGCGCGACCTACCTTTTGCTCGATCTCCAAACGGAGGGGCGGGGCAGCCAAGTCGAAAAAATCCTTCCCGATGCGCTGCAACTCATCGCGAGCAACATCAAATCAGGGTTAACCACGGAACGCGCCCTCCTGGTGTCGGCGCGCCCCGAATTCGGGCCATTGGAAACCGAACTGAAACGGGTATCCACCCGCATCCTCTCGGGAATGCCAGTGGAGAAAGCCATTCTGGAGATTCCCCGCCACATCAAATCAACATTAGTTGAGCGTACCGTCTGGCTGCTCGCCCGAGGCATTTCTTCTGGGGGGGAAATAGCGGATCTCCTCTTACAACTTTCTCGCAACCTCCGCACCCAATTGGCGTTGCAGAGCGAGGCCCGCGCCTCCATTTCTATTTATCTAATTCTCATCTTCTTCTCCGCGGCATTCGGGGGACCCGCGCTGTATGCGGTGTCGTCGTTCATTGTGCAGGTCATGGCCTCCCAGATATCATCCACCCCGCAAGTAGACCCAGGGGTGCTCGCCCAAGCGGGATCGCGCTTCTCTGGATTGAGTGGGTTTATCAGCGGGCAAGGAGAGATAGTTGATCCCCAATTCATCGTCTTGTTCGCCCAAATCATGCTCTTCGTAGGAGGCATATTCGCCTCGCTCATATTGGGGGCCATCGCCACCGGAAGAGAAAAGGACGGGGTGAAATACATCCCCGTGGTACTGCTTTTCTCATTCGGCCTATTTTATCTTGTACGGTTCGTCCTGGTGGCGGCTTTCGGGGATCTGCTGCTTTAGGGTCGGTTATGGGAGAATCCTGCCTGCTTTTGCTGGTAGATAAATTTGGGGGCTGAAATTGACGGGTCTACTTGAAATTTGGTAAATATCTGAATACGAAATACCCACTTAAAGATAGTTTAAAATACTTTAAGATACTTTAAGATTGAATGACTGTAGAAGAGCTCCTGAGTCAAGAGGAAAGCGAGTCGCTCGAAAGAAAGTCCAGTATAGCCGATTCAAAAGGCATTGGAGAAACGGCTTGTGCGTTCGCTAACCAGCCATCTGGTGGGTTTTTCCTAATTGGGGTAGATAAAGCAGGAAACGTAGTTGGTGTTCCCTCACAAAAGGTGGATGATTGGACTCAAGCGGTTGCGAGTATTATTCAGTCTGCAAGGCCAGTACCAAAAGCTGATTTCAAAATAGTTGAAAATAATGCCAAAAAGATCTTGGTTGTTCAGGTGCATTCAGTGAATGACGAATATGCTTGCTTCTATCATGGAAAAATATACGTCCGAGTTGGAAATACAACACGTGCATTAAATGAAAAGGAGTTAATTGATTTTTTGCGTGTAAGGCAAATCCTTAGTTTTGAGGAAACAGTTTCAAGCGTCAAATTAGAAGATATTGAAAATTCCAAGGTTCAAGAATACCTAAAACTTCGAAATGAAAAAATAAGTCTAAATGAAAAAACGGCCCTTCAAAATATGGGGTTACTGAAAGGCCCAAATAAAGAAACTCCTACAAATTTGGCCCTTCTATTTTTTGCCCGAAAAATCGAAGCAGTTATTCCACAAAGCGAAATACGGTTAACTCGGTTTAAGGGGGTTGAGCCCATTCATATTGCGAATACTCAGCGGCTTACGGCCACTCTCATTGATGCAATCGAAAAAACGATTGGATTCATTGATTTATACACTGAAAAAGAGGTAATAATCCAGTTAACCCGAAGAACCGAAAAGCCAACTTATCCTCTTGAAGTAATTCGTGAAGCCGTGATCAATGCGTTGGGGCATCGGGATTACTTTAATCAAAATGCGACTCAAGTAAGCATTTTTGATGATCGCGTTGAAATAACAAATCCAGGATCCTTGCCAAAGGGACTGCCCATTTCACAGCTCGGCAGACTGAGCGTCCATCGAAATCCAAGATTGTATCAATTGCTCAGTCATGCGAAATACGGTGAAGGGCTCGGGACTGGAATTCCACGAATGATTGAACGGATGCGTGCTTGGAAATTGCCTGATCCAAAATTTGAGGAAATTGGCAACGCTTTTCGCGTGACACTATATAACACTAAAAGTACCCAAAAAATCAAGCGATTGGAACTAACTCCGCTTCAGGAAAAAATACTCCAGCTTATCCGTGAATCCAAAAGTACAAAAACGAAGACGCTTACTGAAAAAACTAACTATTCTGCACCGACAATCATTAATAATCTGAATGAACTTGAAAAAAGAGGGCTGATTAAAAAAATAGGTAAGACACGCGGGGCTCATTACATTTTACGAAAAGGCAGCACTTGAACTGGAAGTTAGATGCAGCGACCGTGAGACGCGTTGCCAATTTGAATGCGATGGCTTTTTCAGATATGATATCCGACATAACTAAAAACTGAGCGCTTTGAATTTCGATATGAGTGAAGATATTGCAAAGAAAAAACTGTTTTTTCAAGCTCCTCCAGAGAAACTTACTGGAATTGCGAAGTCGATTCAAGACTCTATTGACTCACTTAATAATATGTTCAAGCCACTCCCCATTTTTATCCCCGAATCTCCTCTCGTCATTCAAGAACGGAACCAGTGGGCCCGACATGATGAAATGGTTGGAATTTTGAAAAGCGGTTCAAATCAACAAAATTTGTTGAGTTACATTGCAACGGTTGCAGCCTTGGTCGGATCTATTCCAACGGTTGATATCTTGATTGAATATGGGTTCATTACACCGGAGATTGGAAAGAGTTTGATAATGCTTCTTTCCTTTGGGCTAATCATTGCGCTTTTTCTCTTTGTAGTGTACTATTGCGTACTTAATGTTAGATCTGCGGCTGAAAAAAAGCAACCTGAAAGTTTGACATTGAAGAACGAAAGTGACAAAGAGCTTGAGGATCAGGAGGGCTTTGTTAGCGCTATAGCGCTATAGCACTATAGCGCTATAGCACTATAGCGC